>NZ_JACJEM010000003.1:0-113878 GCF_014164085.1 Pseudoalteromonas sp. SG45-5
GACCACAACTTATCAGTGAGCATTAATCGGGGCATGGTAATCTCGTAAGGTTTGTTTTTGGCGAAGTAAATTATACGAGATTACCGCTTACGCACAAAATTCAAACAAAGATCAACAGCCCCTAAATTAAACTAGACAGCCACTTTAAATTGTACAAATAATATTGTGCTATTAAATTTACTTTTTTGGCTAAGCGTTTATCTCTTTTTGTAGTTACCGCGTGTGACATATTAAATAAGCGATTATTATTCTTGAACTTAAATCACGCACATAAAAATGACTGCATAATTGCAGTTTTGACTTTTTACTGAGTAGTTTAAAAATTATGCGAGTAGCTTTTTACAGTTACTGATATTCGCTCGCCGCTTTTGGTTTAAGTTTCCAGCGTAACATTTTTGTGAGGATGGCCTGCCTACCAAGCCATGAAACACAGGTGTAAATTGTGTGGTGAGTTTTAACCAGTTTTCAAGGGAAAATTTGAGATGGCTGACTGTATAATTGCTATGTGTAATTGACGGCCTGAACCAATTTAAATTGCTCCCATAAAAAAACCCGCAACTTGATTGCTCAAGTTGCGGGTTTTTTATGGTTTTTAGATAACGAATCTAAAAACCATTATTGGTGGAGCTGGGGGGATTTGAACCCCCGTCCGAAAAGCCTCGACCGTCGGTACTACATGTTTAGTATCGTCATTTAATTAACCTTTAGATCTCGGACGAACACGATAAATAAAGGCGAGGCCGCTTAGTTTTAGCGCTTCAACCCCGGCCAGGGTTTCCGTCGCGATCAGGTGTTAGGGTGACACTCCAAAATCCAGTCCACAAGAATACATGGAAGGAGCGCTAGCTAGCCTAAGCTGCTAGAGAGTAGTTATCGTCGTTTGCGATTACTTTAGGTTGCGGCTGTTTAACGAGGCAAACCGCACCTCGACATGCACCTTGGGCGTCTTGAATTCCGTCGAATCCTAATCAGCCCCTGAATTAGTAAACTCAATTCAGAGCGTGCGAGCAGTATAACTGAGTAAAGTGCTGATACTCAAGGGGTAACACACTTTTATTTTAGTTATTATAGAAACTGCGTATTAAACACACATTCTCGCCTTATATCACAAAGTGCTTAAACAACATTTGCTTAACATAACAACGCTGTTATGCTCAAATAGAGAGCTATTTAGTGTAATAAAAAATAAACGCGTTGAATACTATAAAAATAATACACATATTGAGTGGGGAATAAATGAATGTCGGTTTTTTCATTTGATGAAAAAACAGGGAGTTTGTCTTTAATAAAGCACCCTGTCGATAGTGGTTTTCCGACCAGTGGCACAGAGCTAATCGAGTTATTTGAACAATCTTCATATTGTGATTTCGAGGTTATTTCAGCCAACATAGGCAAGCTTTTTGCGCAAAGTGAAAATTATCAAGAAGAGTCGTTAGTTATTGCTAAGGCTATTAACGCGTCTATTGTTATTAATATTGATGAAAAAAATATGCTTGCAGAGGCGACTATCACGACAGCAAAAGGGGGAGCTTTACTATCTATGGAAGACGCACAAAAAGCGCTTGCCGATGTTGGTGTAAAAAAAGGGGTTAGCCCCAGAGCGCTTGATACATTTTTAGGTCAACAACTTGAGCAACCGGCTGGGAGCGTGTATAGCGCCATAGTTGCCCACGGACGAAACCCTAAAAAAGGCAGTGACGCAAAATTTGTTCGCTTATGCTCAACAGCTCAAGACCGTGTTCTTAGCCCACAGGCTACAGAAGGCGGCAAAGTTGATATGAAAGATCTCGGTGCTATTATCACCGTTAAACCGGGCATGGCGTTAATGCAGCGCGTAGCTGCAACTTATGGTGAAGATGGCTACACGGTGTTTGGGGATTTAATTCCAGCAAACCCTGGAAACGAATACCAACTACAGCCTTTTGAAGGCACGAAAATTGATCCCAACAATCCAAACATGTTAATTGCAGATAGCAAAGGTGTGCCTGTTGCCCTTCCCCATGGTATGCGTGTTGATGATGTTTTATGTTTTGATAATGTGGATGTTAGCACTGGACATGTTGACTTTGATGGCAGTGTTATTATTAGTGGTGATATTAAAGATGGCATGCGCGTAAAAGCAAATGGCGATATTACTGTCTTAGGATTTGTTGAGTCTGGCATCGTTGAAAGTAAAAGTGCTGTAACAATTATGCAAGGTGCGATTGGCCGAAAACGTGAAAACGATGATGCTTTTACATGCCAAATTATAGCCCAGCGAACAATTTCGATTACTTATGCACAGTACTGCGATATAAAAACAGAGCAAGATTTATTTATTGAACGCCAAGCTCTTCATTGCGATTTAAGTGCTAGGCGGTTAATACGTGTTGGTAAAGCAGATGATCCTCAAGGGAAGATTATAGGCGGCAATATTTTAGATGCAATTCGCGTTGAAACTGGTGAATTAGGCGCTCCTGCGGGTATAAAAACGCGCGTTTTATTAGCGCAAAACTGGTTCGAACTTCGTGATAAACAAATCCAAATTGCTGACTTTGAAAAAATACTGGCGAGTAAATCCGCGTCATTAGAACAAGCGCGAGACAAAGCAAAAAAAATACCATCGGCTGCCCAACGGCAATTATTTTTAGATAAAATAACGGCCAATGAGCAGCAAATACAAGCCCGTGCAGCAAATGTTCAGCGACAAAAAAAGCTTATTAAACAAAAGATAGCTCGGCTATTAGCAACAAGCCGCTTAAAGGTTAATGAGCTAATGTACCCAGGCGTAGAGCTTAAAATAGCGAAAGAGACTATGCAGTTTGCCCGTATTTATCCGCCCCATTTGATTCACCTAAGCGAAGGCAAAATTACTCTGTCGTTTTAGTGCTCTCATTAGTATCATCTGCTTGTGGCTCGTCATCGTTATACTGAGCTTCTGCTAATGGCCAACCACCCAGCTGCTGCCAACGATTTACGATAAAGCAATATAGTTCAGCAGTACGCTCTGTATCGTAAAGTGCTGAATGCGCTTGACTATTATCAAACTCAATACCTGCAGCACGGCATGCTTTAGCCAGTACAGTTTGCCCTAGGGCTAATCCTGCAAGTGTTGTTGTATCAAAACTGACAAACGGATGAAACGGCGTACGTTTAATATTATTACGCTCTATTGCTGCATTTAAAAAACCATGATCAAACGCGGCGTTATGCGCCACTATTACTGAGCGCTGGCACCCTGCTGCTTTTTGTGCTTTGCGCACAACTTTACAAATTTCTTTTATTACTTCGTCTTCAGCGACAGCACCACGCAGCGGTGAGAATGGATCAATACCGTTAAATTCTATAGCAGCTTGTTCTATATTAGCGCCTTCAAAAGGCTCAACATGAAAATGCACTGTATGATCTATGCTAAGCAATCCTTCGTCATCCATTTTTAAAACAGAAACAGCTATTTCTAATAAAGCGTCGGTATTTTTGTTAAACCCTGCTGTTTCAACATCAATAACCACTGGGAAAAAGCCGCGAAAGCGTTTTGCGAAAAGTGTTTGCTCAGTATTTGCCATAGTATTCTTGGTTTGTAGGTATAAGCCCTCTATTATGTCAAAAGTGAGGGCCTTTCGGCTAGTCACTTACTCGATTAATTATGCCTTAAATTATAGGCATGCAATTTGCTTTAAAGTTATAGCTAGCTGAGTGTTATTTACTTTAACTGTAATGGCACTGCATTTTGCCAAATTATTGGCATGCCCGATTTACTGGAGAATACCCCATGAAGTTTAAGTTGTTATTTATTAGCCTGTGTATTTGTGAGGTACTGTTAAACAATAGTGCCGATGCTGCTATGCGCCAATATACTGCAAACCAAGATAATTCGAATTGGAATGTAGTTAAAACAACTCGCTTACAATGCCAATTAAATCATGAAGTTCCATATTATGGCGAGGCTGTATTTAAAGCATCCGCTAGCAAAAACAAAAATCTAACCTTTAATTTAGACATGGTTGTACGCCCAGACAATTATTCAATTGCAGGGTTAAAAGCGGTTCCCCCTTCTTGGCGTTCTGGTTTACCGGCTCGTGATATTACCAACATGAAGTTACTTAAAAAGTTTGATGGCGAACTTGATAATAGTATTTCGTGGGAAATGCTCACCGAGCTTGAGAAAGGCTTCTACCCTACTTTTTACTACCAAGACTGGCAAAACAGTGCCGATAAAATTGCCGTTGGCTTATCAAGTGTAAACTTTAAACAAGCGTACTGGGCATTTCTACAATGCCGTGATGAATTGCTTCCTTACAGTTTTGAAGATATTTCATTTACAGTTATGAACTATAAATCAAACAGCAGTAAATTAACGAAATCATCGCAACAACGCCTAGATCAAATTGCTGAGTATTTAAAAAATGACGCAACAATTGAATCTATTAGTATTGATTCGTATACAGATAGCTATGGCGGACGTTGGAATAACTTAGATCTTTCGCGTAAACGTGCAAAAACAATAAAAGATTATATGGTGAGTTTAGGTGTTGATGAAGCCAAAGTAAAAACAACGGGTTTGGGCGAAAAACGTTTTGTAGAGAGCAACGACAACATTTTAGGACGTGATAAAAACCGTCGTTTAATTATTCAAATAGCTAAAATGTAGTCGCTAACAGCACTTTAGCTTTTAGCGTGTTGCTTATTACGCTTTAAATATTTATCACCAAATTGAAACACGCCTAGGCTTATTAAAATAATAACAGCACCAATAATAAGCTCTGTACTAAGTGCTTCATTGTTAAGCCATGCACCAAGCCCCAGTGCAAAACTCGGTGTAATGAGCGTTGTTAAAGCAACCGTACTGGCATTTAAGTTTTGTAATACATGAAAGTAAGCAAGTGCCCCAATAAGCGAGCCAAATATACCTAAATAACCAATAGACCAAAGCGACTTTGCACTCCAATTATCTATCTGTAACTCACCATCAACTAACCACCAAGCGATAAAAAATAACGGTGTTACAAACACCAATGCGCCAAACGTGGTCGCCATTGGGTGAATGGCTATTTGTACACGCTTTATCATCACACCACTTAAACTAAAAAAGCACACAGCCATAAATACATACAACAACCCAAGTCCTTGTGTTTGAGAATGTTGAATTTGGTTATAACTGACAAAATATAAACCAATTAATGCACATGCCAATGCCATTAGCTTAATAGGGCTAAACCTAGCTTCATTTAGCAATTGTTGTGCAAGTAATCCCGACAAAATAGGTGCTAAGCCAAACATGAGTGAAATAATGCCCGAAGGAACTGTTTTAGCCGCCATATAACTCAATAACATGCCACCAAAAATACCGATGCTCGAATAAAAATAAAGTAAGCACGCATTTTTACTCCAAGGCACTCTAATATTGGTAACAGCAACAATTAAACCACCTAAAAATAAGCCCACCAGCATACGCATTAGCACCGCAAGTGTAGGCGACACAGTTTCGCTACTCCATACAATACCAAGTGGTGTAGTAGACCATATTAGAACCATTAAAAAGTACGATGCTTTAATTGGCACGTTTATTCCTGAGTTATGAATTAGCATAAATGATAAACAACAAATTATACCGTTAAACTGTTGCACTTTAACGTATTTAATTGTGTTTCATCAGTTAAAACACGCTTAAAAATACAGTTGTAAATTGAAAGTTACATTTTAATTGCAGCCTTTTACCACAAAACTATTTCAGTTTTGAGCAACTAGTTATATCGTGCATACCTCTCTCGAATTATCAGGGTTATTAAGTGCTTAAAAATAAAACAATAGGTAGCATGTTAATTGTTGCAGGAACAACCATTGGAGCCGGAATGCTGGCGCTTCCAATCGCTTCAGCTGGTTTAGGTTTTACCACTGCGCTTGCGCTCATTGTGTGTAGTTGGTTGCTTATGACCTACACCGCATTGCTCATGTTAGAACTACATCAGTACGCACCACGAGACGCAACTTTAAATACGTTGGCTAAATTATGGCTTGGTAAAAAAGGCCAATATATTGCTAACTTTTCAATGATATTTTTATTTTATGCTTTGTGTGCTGCGTATATAGCAGGAGGTGGGGCGCAGCTGCAAGATCGTATAAATTCAGGATTTAACACAAATATTGCACCACAACTTGGCTCTGTCATATTGGCAATTATTATTGCAAGCGTAGTGACGCTGGGAACGAGTAAAGTCGATAAATTTAATAGGGTATTGTTTACAATAAAAATTATTGTATTAGGTAGCTTGTTTTATATGCTTTCACCTTACGTGCAAGGTAAACACCTATTAGAAATGCCTGTAGAGCAAGGCTTACTCCTTTCTGCTATTCCCGTTATATTTACCTCATTTGGGTTTCATGGTTCGATACCTTCAATTGTTAAATATGTCGGGCTTGACATAAAAGTGCTGCGTAAAGTTATGATTGCAGGTGCAGCACTTCCGTTGGTTATTTATATTTTTTGGCAATTATTAAGCCAAGGTATTATGAGTCAAGCAAACTTGCTTAACAGCGAAGGGCTCAGTGGCTTTGTAGAAAGTGTGGCAGGCATTGCTCATAACCCCAATGTAGCAATTGCTGTTAAATTATTTGCTGATCTAGCCCTTGCCACTTCATTTTTAGGCGTAAGCTTAGGTTTATTCGACTTTTTTGCTGATGCATTTAAAAAAGGGGATAATAAAACAGATCGCATTAAAACAGCATTTATTACCTTTATTCCTCCCTTAGGATTTGCATTATTTTATCCTCAAGGATTTATTATGGCACTCGGTTACGCTGCAATTGCATTAGTGGTGCTCGCCGTATTTTTACCTGTAGCGATGGTGTATAAACAACGCATGTCATCAGATAAAACAGGTTATAAAGTAAGGAGCGGTAATATAGGCCTTGGAATAGCGGCCGTATGCGGGATAACAATTATAGCAGCGCAGTTTATGCAAATGGCAGGTGTTATTCCTGCAATTGGGTAACACTGCATTCTAATAACTGGGTCGTGTTGACCTTTCGAGGTTAAATTTTAAGCAGACTGTTTGGTATTTACGCGTTGTTAAATACAACGCATAAATCCCAAATAAAGGTTGCCCATGTTTAACATGGATCAAAAAACAATCGACTTTCCTCGACCTGACACCTCAGACGCCGCATCTAGCTTACCGTTTTTATTAATAATGACGTTTAGATCACCAAAGTGGCGTTCATCAATAACATAGCCCATTTTTACAAGCTCAGCTTTTACCTTCGCGCTTAAACCCGCATGCATTCTAATCACGTTTTTAGGCCACAATTGATGATGAAACCTTGCGCTGTTAACAACATCTGCTGCGTTCATATCAAACTCAACGGCGTTTAATATTGATTCATATACAGAGCTAATAATTGTTGTACCACCAGGCGAACCGGTTACCATTTTAACCGTATTATTTTTAAGTAATATTGTAGGCGTCATAGAGCTAAGCATACGCTTATGCGGCTGAATTTCGTTTGCTTTACCTCCAATAGCACCAAACACATTCATTACCCCAGGTTTTGCACTAAAATCGTCCATTTCATTATTTAAAATAAACCCAGCACCTTCAACCACAACTCCGCTACCAAAACCTAAGTTAATTGTGGTTGTATTGGCAACTGCATTGCCCATTTTATCAACAATTGAAAAATGCGTAGTCTGCTCGCTTTCTTTAAGGCCTGGCTTAATGCTTTCTGTGTTTGAAATGGCCGTTAACGAAATATCGTTACTACGGTTTTTAAGGTAATTTATATCTGTTAGCGCTGTTACTGGCACATTAAAAAAGTCAGGATCACCTAAGTATTCAGCCCTATCGGCAAACACGCGTTTACCTATTTCTGCGAGTAAATGAACGTACTGCGTTGAGTTGTGTGCAAGACCATAATTTGGCTTTTTCAACTCGTACATTTTAAGCCATTGCAAAATAGCAATACCGCCCGAACTTGGCGGTGGAGAAGTAAGTACTTCATAACCATTCCACTTTACTTTTATAGGCACTCGAGACTTAGCGGTGTAATTTTTTAAATCATCCTGATCAATAATACCACCATGTTGATGCATAAATTTTGCAATAATATTGGCTGTTTCACCTTTATAAAAACCATCTTGTCCGTTATCGCGGATACGCTTGAGAGTGGTCGCAAGCTCTGGTTGTTTAAATACTTTATTCGCTTTTACATCAATAAAATATTTTTCAAAGTTTACATTTATTTTTTGCTCTTTTAGATGGGCTATATAATGGCTAACACCTTTTGCTAATTTAGGAGGCACGACAAAACCTTGTTCAGCTAAAGCCACTGCTGGCTGCACTAATGTTTTCCAAGGCAGTGTGCCGTGGCGCTTATGTGCAAGCCACATACCGGCAACACTACCAGGTACACCACTGGCGCTAATGCCATAAATAGATTTATTAGTAATTACATCACCTTTATCGTTTAAATACATATCACGATAAGATGCCTTTGGTGCAGTTTCTCTGTAGTCGATAAAATCGCCCTGCCCACCTTTTTGGATAAGCATAAAACCACCACCGCCAATATTACCTGCCTCAGGTAACGTTACCGCAAGTACAAATTGCGCCGTTATAGCCGCATCAATAGCATTACCACCTTGATCTAAAATACTCTTAGCGGCATCTGCACTAAATGCATCAGGCATTGCTACAGCACTTTGAGATAATGGCTTTGCTGCGAGATTAAACACACTGAGTTGTAAAATAAATACGCTTTTAGCGATAAGCGTACTTCTAGATAAAAATAGTCCCATCGAACATCCTTAAATTATTGTTTATAGCAATCTGCTTTTAAATACCAAGTAATCATCACACAATTTGTTAATTTATACATTTTGAATAATGCACTGAAGGCACATCGCCACTTTCTTCTTTTTGTATATAATTTTTAATAAATTGCATGCCTAGTTTCTCCATCACCTTAATAGAAGCTTGATTGTTTTTATTCGCTGTCGCACTAATTTTTTTTATATCTGGCTGCTTCGCTATTTCATTAAACATGAGGCTGGCAGCCTCTGTGGCATAGCCGTTTCCCCAGCTTTCTTGCTTTAAACGCCAACCAATTTCAATATCACTAAAATCAGGTAATTCACTAAATAAGTCCATTGGCTTTACAAGTATGTAGCCAATAAAAACATTACTTTGTTTTATTGTTATCTCCCATAGCCCCCAACATGTTTGTTCGTATAGCTGTGGGGCCGCGCCTTCATGCATTAATTTTAAATTTAATCGTTCTGTTCCGAGTACGTTCATTTTCATTGTTTTACAATTAGCCCTGAATTAATAATTAGTCTTTAAAGGGAATAACACATGAACAAATTAGCAGGTTTAGCTTTATTGGGCACCTTAATTACGTTAACGGGTTGTGAAGACGCCAATGAAGTAAAAGAAGATGCAAAAGAAAAAAGCGCGCAAATGCAAGAAAAGCTTGGTGATGCGTGGGATGATGTAAAAGAGACTACAAACGATTTTAAAAATGATGAGTCGTTAAATGAACTATTAGAACAAAGTAAAGCTATGGGCCTAGACATGTACGATGATGGCAAAGAAATTGCTGTTGAGGCATGGGTAAAAAGTAAAGAAGCCGCTGGCGAATTAACTGAAAAAACAAAGCAAAAAGCACAAGAAATTGCTGACGAAATTGAACAAGCTCGTCAAGCTCACAAAGAAGGTTAATCTTCCTACTTTTAATAAAAAAGGTAAGCCTAGGCTTACCTTTTTTTGTTTAATCGCAGCGCTATTAAAGTACTTCGATTTTAACGACTAAAATAGCGCTTAATGAGGCTTTTATAAAAAGCTAAAAACCTCTAATTTAACGCTATTGATATTATTTATAACTCAAAATCTTTTTTGAATTTTAAGCCAAATTCACTTCGGTCATTACTGCGCATTACACCAACAAAACCTGATTGCTGTAAACGGCCTACGTCGTAAACTTCATTTAATACGTTCTCACCATAAAGCGTTACTTCCATATCGCCATACGGGTTAGTGTAAGAGATATTAAAACCCACTAATTCACGTGAATCGATTGTTTCACTTTGGTTATAAACCGACTGCCCTTGCATATCACTACGGTATGAGTAGTTAGCATTTAACGCCAAAGTGCCGCCATTGCTTAAATCCATGAAGTAAGATGGAGCAACCATTACAGTCCAGCGTGGAGTTAGAGCTGGTGAATCGCCTTTACCAATACCTTGTACACCTTGTGCAACGTCAGTAATTTCAGAATCAAGATAGCCTACAGCGCTGCGAATAGTGAAGTCATCTGTGATAGCAACCGTTGTTTCAAGCTCAATACCTTGCGCTTTAGATTGGCCGGCATTTTCTACAATAGTTACAAAGCCGCCACCCGCGGTAGGATCTGAGAATGGCAGTGCTAAATCAGTGTAATCAGTAACAAATACAGCAAGCATCATAGATACATTTTCATGCACTTGCCCTTTTAAACCAATTTCGTAGTTAACTGCTTTCGTTTCATCAAAAGAAGTAAATTGATCTGGGCCACTAAATGGACGCGGTGGGAAACCACCAGTTTGATAGCCTTTTTGAATTTGACCATACACGTTCATATTACTACTGAGCTGATATGATGCGTTGATATCCCATGTTATAGCGTCAAAATCTGCAGTTACGTATTTACGTGCAGGAAATGATGGGAAGATAGCATTCGCATCTTTCTCATCCTGAGAGTAACGTAAACCACCACCAAGCGTTAAGTCATCAGTTAAGTCGTAGCTTGCATTGATATAAGCTGCGTAAGAGTTAGTTTCTTGGTTTATTTCAAAACTACCGTAACCACCAAATGATGGTGTTACGCCATCATTTAATAAACCATTTGGTGTATTGAATGGGCTAAATACAAATGGACCAGAACGTGTAAAGCCGTCTTCATTAAAGAAATAAAGACCTGATACAAAATCCATATTATCAAACGTCGCGTTTAACTGTACTTCAAAAGAATACTGATCTGCGCCGCCTTCTTCAGGAAACTCTGATAAATTAAGTGGTGAAGCGTCATCATCAAGTCCACCTTCGTATTCTGAAGTACGGTAACTTGAGATAAATTTTGCCGTGTATGTATCATTAATAGCCCAATCAGCCGTGAATGATGTGCCCCAACCCGAGTAAGATGTTGATTCAATACCGGCAACCGTTGTGCCTAAATCATCAGGGTTTGATGGAATTAAATCTTGCGTTAGTAATGGAAAGTCACCATTGGAAACATTATTAGGGTCCAGTGGCTCAGTTAATTCAATTGTATATGGCGATTGGCCTGATTCGTTATCAACGCCATCTAAAGAGAATGTAAATGCCAAGTCGCTATTTGCTTGCCACTTAAGTGCAACGCGGCCACTCAGCTCTTCTTCTTCACCTATTTCTTTTTCTGGATTAGCAAGGTTCACCGCTTTACCTACACCATCACGTGTTTTGTAAGCTGCACTTGCAGACATACTTAAATCATCTGTCAATGTGTTATTAAAATATACATCACCAGCAATACGACCACGGCTACCTACTTTTGCGGTTGTGGTAATAATCCCCTCATCACCTGGTTGTTTTGTTATTACGTTTACAGCACCACCGAGTGTATTTCGCCCGTATAGCGTACCTTGCGGTCCACGTAAAATTTCAACACGTTCAACGTTCGGTAACGATAAGTTAGAGCCCATCTGGCGACCTAAATAAACGCCATCTAAATAAACACCTACACCAGGATCCGTTGTAATAATGTGATCTTGCAGACCAATACCACGAATAAATACAGAAGCATGAGCGGAATTACCCACGCCGTAACGTGTGATATTTAAGTTAGGTACATATTTGCCAATATCTTCTAGGTTACTCATATTGGCTTTATCTATTAGGTTTGCACCAATTGATGTAATAGCGGTTGGAGATTCAAATAAGCTTTCAGTACGTTTACGAGCTGTTACTTCGATTTTTTCAAATGCATCTTGTTTTGCTGTTGTTTTGGTTTCTTCAGCATTTACAGAGGCTGTTAGTGCAGCAAGTATTGCAAGACTTAACTGTGAGAGGTTGCGTAATTTCAAAATGTTCTCCAAAGGATACCGTGTGATTGGTTATGCGTTTATATTTAGATAATATAAATTTCAGGCATAAAAAAAGACGCTAAAAGCATCTTTCCTCTGGAAGGGTATTGTATGACATTATTGTGAATAAATGTATTAATAATTTCAATTGGCGTACAAAAACTTAAAATGCACACATACGTTTTCACTTATTTGCTCAGTGATTATCCATTTATTTCCATAGTACTAAAAAATAAATTAGCTTATTTATTAGATAATTATTGTTTTAACTCTATAATGCATAAGGAATCAACACTTAATAATAAATAGGAACTACATATGAAAAAGCTATCTGTAGCAGTAGCAATATGTGCAGCACTAGCAACGAGTTATGCTAATGCTGAAGTAAGAATTAATGGCTTTGCATCAATAGTTGGCGGAAAAAGTCTAGAAGATGATCGAGGTCGTTATGGCTATGATGATGACATTTCATTTAAAAATGAAAGTGTGTTTGCACTGCAGTTATCAGCCGATTTACAAGAAAAACTAAGTGCAACAGCGCAAATTGTTGCTCGCGGTAATAATGATTTTGATGCCGAATTTGAGTGGGCTTACTTAACTTATGAATTTAATGATGAGTTACAATTAAGCGCTGGTAAAATGCGATTGCCTTTTTACCGTTATTCTGACTTTATTGATGTAGGTTATGCATACCGCTGGGTACGTCCACCTGAGTCAGTATACAGCATCCCATTTTCTACTTATGAAGGATTAAACTTACTTTATAATTCGCAAATTGGTGACTGGGATTCAACACTACAAGTCATTTATGGTAGCTTTGATGGTGAAATTGAGACCGTCACTTACCATGACAAAGCAGAGTTAAATGATATCGCTGGTATCAACTGGACGTTATCTTATGACTGGTTTAGTGCACGTGCAGCTTATTTAATTGCAGATACCTCAATAGCGCTTGGTCAAAATGATCCAGATGATTTATCTGGTGCTCAAATTAATGCGCTTGAAAACGTACTACGTCAAAGTGGGCTTACAGAACTAGCTGATGATCTTGATATTAATGAAGACGATGGCACGTTTATTGGCGTTGGTTTTTCTATTGATTATAACA
This sequence comes from Pseudoalteromonas sp. SG45-5, assembly GCF_014164085.1. Classification (NCBI taxonomy): domain Bacteria; kingdom Pseudomonadati; phylum Pseudomonadota; class Gammaproteobacteria; order Alteromonadales; family Pseudoalteromonadaceae; genus Pseudoalteromonas; species Pseudoalteromonas sp. SG45-5. Next base: position 13,182 of record NZ_JACJEM010000003.1, read on the forward strand.
ACGTATTATTTGATGCCGAGTATACTCAATTTGAAGTTGAAAACAGCCTGTTAGCAAAACAGACTCAGTATTACGCTTCTGTTGGCTACAGAATGGATGATGTAATTGTACATTTCACTTATGAAAATAATGACGATGAACATGAGTCATCTCGTTACAATCAAATTCAATCTATCCCTCCTCTAAACAGTGCTCTAAACGGTGTTTTGGATAGAATTAAATCAAAAAGTAATGTGTATACAATTGGTACGCGTTATGATTTTCACCCTTCAGCAGCATTTAAAATTGATTTAAGTCGCTATGAAAATGATTTAACCAATACAGACACTGATGTAATTGCATTTGGTGTTGATTTAGTATTTTAATTGGAGCGAATAATGAAAAAATTAATGTTAGCAGGTGTATTATCACTGTGCTCTGTAAGTGTATTTGCAGAAGTCGCGGTTATTATTAATCCAAGTAATACGAGCACAATTGATATTGATGCTATAAAGAAAATTTATTTAGGTAAAAATAAATCTTTCGACAATGGTACAAAAGTTAGCCCTGTTGATCAAAATGGTACTGCTGTTGCTGATGAGTTCAATGATAAGGTCGTTGGTAAATCAAGTAGCCAGATTAATGCGTATTGGTCTAAGCTTGTATTTACTGGTAAGGGTACTCCTCCAGGAAAATTAGACAGTGATCAAGCTGTTATTGACTTCGTTGCAGCTAACAAAGATGCAATTGGTTATATAGATAGTGCTAAAGTGAGCGATAAAGTAAAAGTTATTGCTACCTTTTGATCATTCTTAGATAAAAGCCGGATAGTGCGATTCTAAATTTATAGAATTACGGCACTATCCGGATTTTTTACGCTAATCGGCTTAAATTCTTCAAATACTTATACCGATTGGTATTAATTACCGATTAGAAAAAACAAGTCCACTTTCATCAGAATCAATGACAATAATACTGCCTGGGACATAATCCCCATTTAGTAACTTTTGGGCTAGCGGATTTTCGATTGTTTGCTGAATAGCACGTTTCAGTGGTCGCGCACCATACACAGGATCAAAACCACTTGCAGCAATACGCTCAAGTGCTGAATCACTTATTTCTAGCAAGTAGCCCATTTCCGTTAAACGTTCACGTAATTTCATCAACTGAATGTCTGCTATTTCTTTAATGTGTTCGTTAGCTAACGGATGGAACACGACTGTTTCGTCTATACGGTTAATAAACTCAGGTCTAAACTCATTAATTAATACCTCCATCACTTTAGATTTAAGCGTTGTATAATCATTGTTACCCGCTTGTTCTTGAATAATATCTGAGCCTAAATTTGAGGTCATAATAATAACGGTATTTTTAAAATCAACAGTTCTACCTTGTCCGTCGGTTAGGCGACCGTCATCTAATACTTGTAGTAAAATATTAAATACATCCGGATGTGCTTTTTCAATTTCATCCAACAGTATCACTGAGTAAGGTTTACGGCGAACGGCTTCTGTTAAATAACCCCCCTCTTCGTATCCCACATAACCTGGAGGTGCCCCGACTAAACGAGCAACTGAATGTTTTTCCATAAACTCAGACATGTCGATACGCACCATGGCATCTTCGGTATCAAACATAAAACCAGCCAGTGCTTTTGTCAGCTCTGTTTTACCCACACCTGTTGGGCCTAAAAACAAGAAAGAACCAATAGGACGATTAGGATCAGCAAGCCCTGCACGAGAGCGACGTATTGCGTTAGAAACAGCAACCACCGCTTCATCTTGCCCTATCACTTTACTGTGCAGTTTTTCTTCCATTTGCAGTAGTTTTTCACGCTCACCTTGAAGCATTCTTGCAACAGGAATACCGGTCCAACGCGATAGTATTTCTGCTATTTCGTCCTCGCCAACCTGATTTTTAAGCAGAGTCATTTCTTGCATCTCTGCTTGCGATGCTAAGTCGAGCTTTCGCTCAAGCTCTGGAATGCGTCCATATTGCAGCTCAGACATACGCTGTAAATCACTTGCCCTTCGCGCTACATCTAAATCTAATCTAGCTTGTTCAAGCTCTGCTTTAATTACTTGCGTGCCTTGAAGTGATGCTTTTTCAGCATTCCATATTTCATCTAACTCGCGATATTGTGCGTCAAGATCTGTGATCAACTCTTGCATTTCACTGCGGCGCTTTTGGCTTGCTTCGTCTTTTTCTTTAGCTAGTGCATTATCTTCTAGCTTTAGTTGGATGATACGGCGCTCAAGCTTATCTAACGACTCTGGTTTTGAATCAATTTGTAGTCGGATTGAAGAGCCGGCTTCATCTATTAAATCAATGGCTTTATCTGGTAACTGACGGTCACTAATATAACGATGAGATAGCTGCGCTGCTGCCACAATCGCTGGATCGGTGATCTCTACTGAGTGATGTAGCTCATAGCGCTCTTTTAAGCCTCGCAATATTGCAATGGTATCTTCTACCGATGGCTCTTCAATAAGTACTTTTTGAAAACGACGTTCAAGGGCTGCGTCTTTTTCTATGTATTTACGATACTCATCAAGGGTCGTTGCTCCCACGCAATGTAACTCACCGCGCGCTAATGCTGGTTTTAACATATTGCCCGCATCCATTGCACCGTCACTTTTACCTGCGCCTACAATAGTATGAATTTCATCAATAAATAAAATGACTTGGCCTTCTTCTTTTGCCAACTCATTCAGTACTGATTTTAAACGCTCTTCAAATTCACCACGATACTTAGCACCAGCCACCAGCGAACCTAAATCTAGCGACAATACACGTTTATTTTTTAACCCTTCAGGCACTTCACCATTAATTATGCGCTGTGCTAAGCCTTCGGCTATTGCTGTTTTACCAACACCGGGCTCACCGATTAATACGGGATTGTTTTTTGTTCTACGCTGCAGTACCTGAATTGTCCGGCGAATTTCATCATCACGACCAATAACAGGATCGAGCTTACCTTGCTCTGCTCGTTCGGTTAAATCAATAGTGTATTTTTCAAGTGCTTGACGTGTTTCTTCTGCATTTGGATCGTCAACTTTTTGACCACCGCGAATCGCTTTAATGGCACTTTCAATTTTAGTAGACGTAATATTTAACGATCTGAATATATCGCCAAGCGGACCTTTATCATCACATGCCGCAAGCACAAATAACTCACTTGAAATATATTTGTCTTTGCGTTTTTGCGCGTACTTATCACATAGGTTAATAAGTGAAGCCATATTGTTTGATAGCTGTACGTCGCCTCCTACGCCTTCTACTTTAAATAATTTTTCTATTTCTTGGGAAAGTTTAGTATTTAGTTCGTCGGCACTAACACCTGTTTGTGCAAATAATGCACGCACACTAGAACCACTTTGCTGTAGTAGCGAATACATTAGATGTACAGGTTCAATAAATTGATGATCGCGGCCAAGGGCTAGCGATTGCGCATCAGAAAGCGCTGATTGAAATTTACTAGTGAATCGATCTAAACGCATCAGGGTTTACCTATTAAATAAATAACGAATTACCTAATTAATGGGTATGCGGTGCGGTTTGTTCAAGGTGTTGAGGAAAATATAATCATTATAACAAGTAATTATTTGCGCCAGATCAAACTTGCCATACGCCCTGTTTTTGAATCGCGTCGATAAGAAAAAAATAAATCATGCTGGGTCACTGTACAGTACTCACCACCAGTGATATTTTTGATGCCGCATTGCGAGAGCAAAGTACGTGCGATTGCATAAATATCAGCAAGGTACTTATTATTCGCTTGCAATGTAAACGCGCTAGTAAGCAATGGGGAGCGTTTTTCAAACAGTTCTAACACCTCAACCCCCACTTCAAATTGACTGGGACCAATAGCAGGTCCTAGCCACGCATGTATATTTTCATATTTTGTGCTAAAGCACTCTAGTACGTTTTTAACAATGCCCTGCTCCAACCCTCGCCAGCCACCATGAATGGCGGCGACTTCCCTACCATCGCTGCTTGTTAGCAAAATAGGTAAACAGTCGGCTGTCATTATCGCTAACGGCTGGTTTAATAGCTGAGTATAAAGTGCATCCGCATCACGTCGCTCATTAACGTCAAAGTGCTTATCAACAATAACAACATCGGCGCTATGCACTTGATTTAGCCACACAGCCGATTTAGGTATGTGTTCATTTAATAATGAACGATTTTCTAATACATGCTCTTTATTATCACCAACATGGAGCCCTACATTTAAACTTTTAAAGGGAGCTTTTGATACACCACCTTCACGTGTAGTACTCAACGTTCCTACAGTATGAAGGTTTTTCCATGGTGCTGATAACACATTCATTATCTATCGATGTCCGGGTTTGCTTTAGTATCTTCGCGTAGAGCGTGTGTCATGGCAACCATATCATCAGGGATAGGCGCTTGCCATGTCATCATTTCACCAGTAATAGGGTGAGCAATGCTTAGCTTTACTGCATGTAAAGCTTGGCGTCTAAAGCTGCGAAGTAACTCAAACAATTGCGGTGTTGCACCTTTTGGTGGGCGCGGACGGCCGCCATAAGACTGATCGCCAATTAGTGGGTGATTTAAGTGAGCCATGTGTACACGAATTTGATGTGTACGACCTGTTTCTAGGCGCAGACGTAAACGAGTATGAGCACGGAATTTTTCGGCAACACGGTAATGTGTAATAGCCGGTTTGCCAAGTTCGTGAACAGCCATGTGCGTTCTTTGCGTCGCATGGCGGCCTATTGGTTTTTCAACCATACCACCCGCAGTCATTGTGCCATTACACAATGCTTCATATTCACGCGTAAAGTTTTCACGCTTTTGCAGTGCTGTTACTAAATGTGTTTGCGCTGGAATCGTTTTTGCTACAACCATAAGTCCGGTCGTATCTTTATCTAATCGATGCACTATACCTGCACGTGGCACATTAATAATTTCAGGATGGTGATGTAAAAGCGCATTTAGCACAGTTCCATCTGGATTACCTGCACCGGGGTGAACAACAAGGCCCATTGGCTTATTGATTACTAAAATATGATCGTCTTCATAAACGATGTTTAATTTAATATTTTGTGCTTCGTATTCGCGTGGTGCTTCAATGGTTGTTTCGATATTAAGAAGCTCACCACCGAGTAACTTAGTACGCGGAGTGTTTAACATTTCACCATCAACGGTTATTTTATCATCCAAAATCCATGTTTTTATACGAGAACGTGAATAATCAGGGAACAATTGTGCTAATACTTGGTCTAGACGTTTACCACCTAAGTCGGTTGGAACCTCGGCTTGAAGAGAAATTTGCTCTGACATTAGTAACTTTACCCAATTTACCAGTGCAAGCTTTGCTCGACTGGGTTAGAATCGCTTTTAATAAAAGCATAATATAATACGCATAGTTTACTCGGTTTTACCGACTTGGCCTAGCCGAAGACATCGAAGGTAACAAATAAAATGATAAATAAAATAGGGAAACGTGCATTTGCCATTGTTTTTTCAGTTTCTGTACTTAGTTTAGGTGCTTGTTCGTCTGCTCCTGACCAAGAAGATATTCAACGTGTACCAAATAGATCGGCACAAGCTTTGTATGAAGATGCAAAAGAAACGCTAGATTCTGGTTTGTACGCGCGTGCAATAGAGCTTTTAAGTGCAATAGATTCACGTTATCCGTTTGGCCCGTTTTCTAAACAAGTACAAATGGATTTAGTTTATGCTCATTACCAATCAGGTAATACTGAACAAGCATTAGCGACAGTCGATCGCTTTATACGCTTAAACCCAAATCATAAAGATCTTGACTACATGTATTACATGCGTGGTTTAATCAACATCAAAGCCGACAAAAATGCATTCCAAGAATACTTTGGTGTAGATAGAGCTGATAGAGATGCAAACCGTACACGTGTTGCATTTACCGATTTATCGACACTAGTGAAGCGCTTTCCAAAAAGTGATTATGCACCGGAGGCTAAACGACGTTTAGTATGGCTTTTAAATCGTATGGCACGCTATGAGTTAAAAGTAGCGACTTATTACTTCGAGCGTGAAGCCTATTTGGCTGCGGCGAATCGTGGTAAGTTTGTTGTTGAGCATTACTCACAAAGTAGTTACTTAGAGCCAGCACTTGAAATAATGGAAAAAAGCTACGACAAGTTAGGTTTAACTGAACTTAGCGATCACGCAAAACAAACGCGTAGACTAAACACTAGAAAAAATAAATAACACCGATTATTTATTGTTAAAATTTGTACTAAAAAGCCCGTAATTAATTTTTTTAATTACGGGCTTTTTAGTGAGTTATACCAATTGCTCCCTGCCTTGATCTGCATCCATGCAGTCGTATATAAATAATTTTTAACGAAGTTAGTAAGTTATTTAATTCGCTAAAATAAGCATGTTTTTAATAAAATTAGTATTAATCAGTCAGTTTTAGAATCATGTCTTGATGTGCAATACCGTCTTCTAAATATTCATCGTTTACACTCTCAAAACCCAGTGATTGATAAAAATCAAGTAAGTAAGTTTGTGCGCCTATGTATATATTGCGTTCAGGCCAATTTGCTTTGCAGCAATTTATAGCCTCGTTGACAAGTATTTTAGCAACGCCTTTACCACGTTCGCTTTTAGCGACTAACACTCTTCCTATTGCACTGTACTGAGCATTTTTTTCGTAGCAACGTGCATAAGCTAATAAGTTATTTTTATCCATTTGATAAATATGGACGGTTGTATTTGCTGTATCATTATCATCAAGTTCAGGATAAGGGCACATTTGCTCTACTACAAATACCTCAATACGTCCTCGCACAATAGTAAATAAAGTATGCGTATTAAGCGCTATAAAAGATTCACATTTAAATTCCATCATGATCCCTGCAGACAAAAAACCCAGCCTAAGCTGGGTTCATTTAGCACTTAATTAAATAAACGCTCTAGCTGATCACATAACTGCGAAAGGTTTACGTGGTCATGCTCTATTGTTAAATCAATATAACCATCGCCCCTAAAAGCTCGATCTAACTCAATCAATACATGTGTTTTATGCGCTTCTGGCACAAACGATAATTCAATTTCTTGAATACCAAATAGGCTTCGGCTATTAGGTTTGTATTCAAGCTCTTGATAGCACCCAGATACTGACTGAAAGGTTGATGCCCGTAAGTGACCTTTTTCAACATCCGCTTTGGTCAAACTAAAACCTAGTTTTTCCATTGCTTGCATACATGTCTTAACCGCTTCATTTGGATATACATGTAAATGGTCTTTATCAGTAGGATCTAGCGCTAAATCAATATCAAGGCCTGTTTCTAGCCATACATGAGATTGGTTATAGCCAGCGTTAATTTCAGTAATAGGTGTTTCTGAATGAAGGCGTGCTTCAAAAGGAATGTTTTTTACTTCACCAGGTTCAATTATACCAATATCTGTAATTCGCCATTGATCGATTACATGGTTAGTAAAGTAATCGCCATCCTCTGCTGCTACTTTTACACGAGTCATCAGCAGTAAATCTAAGCCCGATATTTCTTGGCTAACATCGCCAGCGCTGATCACTATTTGTGCATTAAATAGTTGACCCGGTTGTAAGTGCTCAGTTTCTAAAATAGTATCTACTTTTGCGGCACCGATACCAACCGATGCTAAAATTCTTTTAAACATGTGCTTCTCCTTAAGTTGAGCTGATGTGTTGTTTGCCCTAACTTAAACGTCTTCGTTATCGCATCTTAACCATATTTAAAAGCGCTTGTCAGTGAAAAAGTGTGATTTAAACGCTATTTACGGTTAAATTCACGTTAGATGTGTATTTTTTATACGCAGTTAAGTGACTTATTACTTAGCTTTCCCCTGTTTTAATATCGATATTTCTTTTCATTGAGATAAATTATTCGCTACACTGCAATACCAAACGAAGTGATAATTAAGAATTATGGAACTAATTTATTTTGCTACCGCATTTGCTTGTGGTTTTGGCGTTTATCAATTAAAACTACCTCCTCTTATTGGCTTTTTGCTAGCAGGATTTGCGCTTAACTTAGCCGGTTATAAAAGCACCGAATTGCTTAATACAATTGCTGCATTGGGCGTCACCCTTTTACTGTTTAGTATCGGTTTAAAACTTAAAGTAAGCAGCTTAATCAAACCGCAAGTTTGGGCCCCTGCTACACTGCATATCATTTTTAGCAGCGCTTTATTTAGTGGCTTTATGTTACTCCTAGGGGTATTTGCACTACCATTATTTGTTGATTTAAGTTGGCAAAGTGCATTACTGATTGGCTTTGCACTTAGTTTTTCAAGTACCGTATTTGCAGTAAAAGTACTTGAAGAACGTGGTGAAATGGCAAGTCTACACGGTAAAATTGCTATTGGCATTTTAGTTATGCAGGATATTTTTGCTGTGATGTTTTTAGCGATTAGTACAGGTAAAGTTCCAAATATTTGGGCATTGGCTCTCATTATTGCATTACCATTACTGCGCCCTGTGATGTATTGGGTGCTAAATCGCTCTAAACACGGTGAGCTACTGCCATTATTCGGTTTTTTCTTCGCACTTGTACTTGGCTATAACGCGTTTGAATTTGCAGGACTTAAAGGCGACTTAGGTGCCCTTATTGTTGGGATGATGTTCGCTCCGCATAAAAAAGCAAGCGAACTTTCTAAATCACTACTTAACTTAAAAGATGTGCTCCTTGTTGGGTTTTTCTTAAGTATTGGACTCAATGCAGAGCTGACTGCTAACTCGTTGTTTATAGCTTTACTCCTCGTTTTATTAATGCCAATTAAAACACTCTTGTACTACGTGTTTACAAATATATTTAAGCTGCGTGCACGAACATCCTTGCTTACTGCTTTCAGCCTTGCTAACTACAGTGAATTTGGCCTAATTGTTTGCGCTGTTGCAGCAACAACAGGAATGATTACGTCTGAGTGGCTAGCTGTATTGGCTATTGCTGTTTCTATTACTTTTGTTATTGCCTCACCTTTGAATAAACGATCAAACGAGTTATATGTGAAAGTGGAACATTGGTTATTAAAGTTTGAAAGCCAGACCCGCTTAGCCGAAGAGTTACCAGTAAATCTAAATGATACAAAAATTGTTATTTTTGGAATGGGAAGAATAGGTACAGGTGCTTATGAAACAATTAATGCGACGCACCCAAATTTGGTCGCTGGTATCGACATAAAGCCAGAAGTTGTCGATAAACATATAAATAAAGGTCGCAAAGTATTAATCGCAGACGCGACAGATCCGGATTTTTGGCAACGTGTAAACCATTCGCACGTAGAAATGGTGATGTTAGCAATGCCTAAACATATGCAAAATATATTTGCTTTAGAGCAGCTACAAGCTTCTGGATATAGCGGTCAAGTGACAGCAATCGCAAACTATCCCGATCAGCAAAAAGAACTAGAAGATATGGGCGTACATTCAACCTATAACTTTTACTTAGAGGCAGGTAGCGGCTTTGCAGAGCATGTAAAACAGAAACTATTTAAGTAACCTGAGCTCTGGATAATAAATCCATTTCAAGTAGCTAGTTTCAGTGCCAACTGTGTTGAATTTACAGTAGACTGTTTGGTATTTAGGCAAGGCAGAGCCTATACAATGTGGTTGCTCCCCATAAATGGGGCAATAAAGTGGCTGCATAAATACCAAACATGCACAGCCCTATAAATTCATCCTAGGGCTTTAGTATTAATAAAAACAAAAAAAGCAATTCTATTTACATTCCTTTACAAGCCAAGTAAACAACCCTAAAAAAAACAGGTACACTGTTAACATTGATTAAATAAGAATCTATGTTCCAACAATAAATTAATTTTCAATCGACTAATTAATGTTCCACATGATCATATTAATCAATATAAACTCCTAAATGTAAGGACCTACTCCTTATACAATAGGCTGTTTCTTGCCCGTCACAGCCTATTTTATCTCTTCTAAATGCCATACACTAAAGCTCCTTTTATATGTTTAGATAAGTCAATGGATCCAAAACAACTAAAAATTGCTATAAATACAAAAATGCCCTTTGGTAAATACGCAGGTCGGCCATTATTAATGTTACCCGAGCCTTATTTAGTTTGGTTTAAACAACAAGGATTTCCTGACTCTAAGCTTGGGAGTCAATTAGCGATGATGTATGAAGTAAAGCTCAATGGGCTAGAGCAAATGCTAATGCCCTTATTAGACAAAAAATAAAATAATTAGAAACTTTTTTAAAAGTATACGGTCTATTACTTTGCTACTTGTTGATTTTGGTTTCCAACCATAAAAAAACGCCTTCGGGCGTTTTATCTTTTTATTAGAGCCTATTTTTTTATAGGTAAGCTAATAATAAACTTAGCCCCGTTAAGAGCCGAATCCTCAACACAGCATCCACCTTGATGCCATGAGACTATTTTCGATACAATGGCAAGCCCAAGGCCAAAACCCCCTGTTTGTTTACCTCTACTCTTATCTAAACGTGTGAAAGGCTTAAATACATTTTCCCGATCTGTTTTAGCAATCCCCATTCCATCATCTTCAACAATAAAGACGATAGCGTGCTGCTCAGCTCGCAATGTTATTTTTATTTGATTTGTTGCATATTTAAGCGCATTACCGATTAAATTTTGAAATGCTCTGGCCATAAAATGACAATCGCATTTATAGTTTAATTCATTTGGTAGGTTATAAATAAGATCCACTCGTGTGTCAAAATTCAACTTTTCCACACTTGTTTTAACCAATTTGACTAAGTCACAATCAGCCGGTTGTAAACTCGGTTGCTGGGAGTCTAGTCTCGCATAGTCAAGCATTTCAGAAACTAACAACTCTAATTCACTAATATCCATTTGCATATTAGTTAAGTATTGATCATTTTTTTCATCTAGGAGCTGGTCTTGTAGTATAGCGACGGCAAATTTTAAACGTGCCAGTGGCGTTCTAAATTCGTGAGAAACAGATGAAGTGAGCTCTTGCTGCGCTGTTAATAAAAACGTTATGCGCTGCTGCATTACTTTTAAAGTATCGGTAACAGGCAAAAAAAATGATTTAGACGTGTTAGTTAATTGAAAATCCTGTAAACCTTCCACTGCCTCACACGATTGTCGTAACTTCGAAAAATCGCGCCAGAGTAAAAAACTCCAAAGTCCGACTGGAATACCAACAACTATAAGTAATAACAGATATGGCCAAACAGAGGGAGGTTCAGACGTGATAACATCAATAGGACCAACTTGTAGCAACTCCGTTGAATTTAATTGTATATACCAAACAATGCGTTGCTGTTTATCATATAAGTAGAGATAATGATTGTTAGTTAGTTGCGTTTGCTGCTGCTGAGGTAGCATTAAATCGTGCTCGGCAATAATATGGCTTTTAAAATTATCTTTTAGTTTTTTCAAGCCATTTGGTGTTTGAGAAAGCAATAAAAGCGATTGGCCAAACTCGTCATCTAATAGTACTTGTTGTTGCGATTCGTCGTATGGCCACAATTGTTCAATAACACCACTGACTACGAATAAAGAAACAATGATGTAAACATACAAGCTTGCAAACAATTTTCCCATTAAAGACGATTAACCCTAAACATTAATTATAAATCCCATGCATCAGAAACAAACAAATAGCCTTGTCCCCACACCGTTTTAATACGATACGGCTTATCGCTGTTATCACCTAACTTTTTGCGGATCCGAGATACTCGTACGTCAACTGTCCGATCAAGCCCATCGTATTGACGACCTATCATATGTTGATGTACATGCTCTCTACTGAGTACTTCACCAGCATTTGATGCAAGTAACCAAAGTAATTCAAACTCATGGGATGTAAGAGTAATTTCGGTATCACTTAATTTAACTATACGACTTGTTTTATCAATTATTAAATCGCCAAACTGCAACTCGTCATTTACTCTTTCTATGGGTTTCCCTCTGCGTAATAATGCATTGATTCTGGCAAGCAGTACACGCGGCTCTGCCGGCTTTATGACGTAGTCATCAGCGCCGAGTTCCAAGCCAAGAACTTGGTCAAAATCCTCTCCTTTGGCTGTAAGCATCAGAATCGGTAAAGTATATTTATCACGAACTTGACGACATACACTAAAGCCATCTTTGCCTGGCAACATAACGTCTAAAATAATTAAATCTACTGTATTATTTTCAAGGTAATTCAATACTTCATCACCGCGATCTAACACAGCAACCTCTAAACTATTATGTTCAAGATAATCTTTTGTTAATTGTTGTAAGCCTAGATCATCTTCAACAAGTAGAATTTTTGGCATTGGTTGCTCCTAATTTAAAAAAAGCTCCACGGTGAGCGAAGCCTGCGCTTATTTTTTTTAGCATGAGCGCTTTGCACTTCAACTTGTGTTTTTGCTAATAGCACACCCGTCTGAGAATTGATTAAGGAGTATATGGTCTCTACATGAACACGCGCTTTATAATTAAATTGCCCTGAACGCTGCTGTTGCCAGCAATGTATTTTCTCATTTTGCTGATACAAACAAACATCAACAATCTCATCTAAACGCCAATTAAATTGTAAATCAAGGTCGCAAAACTCTTGCTGCTCAGAAACCACACATACTTTAGGAGAAACGCTAAAGGGCGCAGCCTGCGTCGTACTAAGACCACTAAACACAAGCGCAGTAAACACAATAAACATTAAATACTTCATATTAAAAAGTATGATCTAATCCTATAAAGGCAGTCATCGAATAAGTACGTTCAAAGAGCGGACTGCTATCCATAGCTGAATAGTCATAATAGGCTAAATGAAAACGAAGAGAGTTAGCCTTACTCAATGGCCAACGGGCGTCGATTTTAGCATAAGGCCGCCAACTACTACCAACGTCTATTTTACCAAACTGAGTTTCACCTGCTTTTAACCCATAAAAATAGTTATTTAGCTCAGCCGATTTATAATTAATACCCATCGTCTGTTTTAATTTAAGTTGACCTATTTGCGTATGATATTGCCACTGCATTGCAGCATGTATTCCATTATAAACACTCGTTATGTCGTGTAATGTTTGAATAGAAAATACATTCGCATCATTTTTTACATAGTGATAAGCAGCACCAACATCAAATGCAATATGGCGTTTTTGTACATCGTTTATATTAGCGTATCTTGCCGGTGAAGAATTGTCTTCATCTACGACTTGACTACTTAATGAACTACTAGACAAAGAAAATATATTTCTAGGGTGCCAGTTAATAAAAAAACGAGACTCTGTATTTAACTCACTTACAAAGTTAAACTGATGCTTTGGAGTTTGTACGAATGAATACCCGAGTCGACCATTATCAAAAAACCATTGCTCTGCATAAAAAGCAACTTGCGGGATTAGTACTAAAGGAATGTTATCACCACCGCGTAAAGGGTTTGTAATAACCCCGATCCCAGCGCTCAAACTTAAATGCCATTGCTCGGTAGCTATATGTTGATCTTTAAAACCATCCTCGGGGCTATCGCTTTGCTGCGAACAGGCAGAAAAGCAAGCAACCAGAGTTGCATAAAGTATGATTTTTAATATCAAAGAATTAAACCGCATCAGCAATATGTCAAAGATTGAAGTTATTAGGCTGTCTATAATAGCAAACTCGTTTTGAACTAGCTGTAGTTGGTTACAATCATTCACAATTTGTATACGTATTTATTAACTTTTCATTTCATTTACTTTTAAAGATGAGAAAAATACGTAAGCAATACAGCACAATTGATAAGTAAATATTTAACATTAGACAATATTACACGGCTTGGGCTAAAGCCATTTATTGGCCCTATTTATTCATGATGTATCATATTGCTTTTGCAGCTAACGTCTGGGCAATATTCCATAAAGCACTGATTGCAGGATCATTTAGTTCCTTTTTTAACACGGCCAAACCTATGTCAAATCCATCAGGTGCTTGCATTTTTGGTGTTAATATTTGCACTTTATCTTGTAGTGGGCTGTTATCGAGTACTATTTTAGGAACCATCGCAACACCGAGCCCTAGACTCACCATAGATACCATTGCTTCATGCCCTGCAACGTGCGCATAAATTTTTCCGTGAATATTATTTTTGCGCCACCAATGCTCCAACCTTTGGCGAGAAAAGCCTTGCTCGGGAACGATAAACTCAAGTTCAGACCAATTAATATCATCATTGCTTTGTGTTAATTTTTCGGTAATTGGACACTGAATTTTCGGCCCGATAAATAATAATGGAGAATAACCTATTTCTACAAAGGCTATTTGTGCTGGTAATTTACTTGGTTTAGCGGCAATTGCCATTGACTCATGTCCATCAAGTACCCGATTGATAGCCAAAGCAGGATCGCCAGTATTCAATGTTATTTCTATATACTGATGCTGTGCACGAAGTTGTTCCAATATTTGATGCAAAAAGCTATAAGACGCGGTAACCGAGCAATAAATACTCACATTGCCATAAATATGCTGCTGAGGGTCTTTTATATTTGCTTTAAAGCGCTGCCAATTAGCGAGCGTTGCTGTGGCGTAATCAATGAACAACTCCCCTTCTCGCGTTAATTTTACACTGCGGTTATCACGGATAAATAATGCCACCCCCACCTCTTGCTCCAAGTACTTGATGTTGCGACTCAGCGTAGGTGCACTTATGTGGCAAAGCTCACTTGCGCGTGCAAAGTGGAGTGTTTTAGCTAATGCTAAAAAGTAGTTTAAATGTTTATGATCCATACCAGACCCTGTATTTCATATTATGAAACACTTTAATTCAAATATATCATTTTACGCAAGTAACGATTTTGCATATGGTGTTTGTAAGCGCAGTAAACATTGCGCATCTAACAAACATGACTTTATAGGACATTAACAATGGCGAATTATTTCAATACCCTACCTTTACGCGAGCAATTAGCGCAATTAGCGCAATGTGAATTTATGGACGCAGGCGAATTTGCCGATGGCGTTGACGTACTTAAAGGTAAGAAGCTCGTTATTGTCGGTTGTGGCGCACAAGGTTTAAATCAAGGTTTAAACTTACGCGACTCTGGTTTGGATGTTTCTTACACATTACGCGCATCAGCTATTTCTGAGCGTCGCCAATCATTTTTAAATGCATCTGAGAACGGTTTTACTGTTGGTACTTATGAAGAATTAATTCCCACAGCTGACGTCGTACTTAACTTAACACCAGACAAACAACATACCGCTGTAGTAAGTGCAATTATGCCATTGATGAAAAAAGACTCAACACTTGCCTACTCTCATGGCTTTAATATTGTTGAAGAAGGCATGCAAGTACGTAAAGATATTACTGTAATTATGGTTGCGCCTAAGTGCCCAGGCAGTGAAGTACGCGAAGAGTATAAACGCGGTTTTGGGGTTCCAACTCTAATTGCTGTTCACCCAGAAAATGATCCTCAAGGTCATGGCCTAGCACAAGCTAAAGCGTATGCAGCGGGTACTGGCGGACATCGTGCTGGTGTACTTAAATCATCATTTATTGCTGAAGTTAAGTCTGACTTAATGGGCGAGCAAACCATTTTATGTGGCATGTTACAAACAGGCTCTATTTTATGTTTTGATAAAATGATAGAAAAAGGCATTGATGCAGGTTATGCATCAAAACTAATACAATACGGCTGGGAAGTAATCACTGAAGCACTTAAATATGGCGGTGTTACTAACATGCTTGACCGTCTTTCAAACCCTGCAAAAGTAAAAGCGTTTGAATTAAGTGAAGAGCTAAAACTGATTATGCGCCCGCTTTATAATAAGCATCAAGATGACATCATCGACGGCACTTTCTCACGCACTATGATGGAAGACTGGAATAATGATGACGTAAACTTACTTAAATGGCGCGCAGAAACAGCAGAAACTAACTTTGAAAAGACCCCTGCTGGCGATGTAGAAATCTCTGAACAAGAATTTTTTGATAACGGTATTTTAATGGTCGCTATGGTTAAGGCAGGTGTTGAACTTGCATTTGAAACCATGACAGCAGCCGGTATTATCGAAGAGTCAGCTTACTACGAGTCATTACACGAAACGCCATTAATCGCCAACACTATTGCGCGTAAAAAACTTTTCGAAATGAATCGTACAATTTCTGATACTGCTGAATACGGCTGTTACCTATATAACCATGCATGTTTACCATTACTTGCAGATTTTATGAAAAGCGTTGATACCGACATTATTGGTAAAGGCCTTGGCGAGCACAGCAACCAAGTTGATAACCAAACATTAATTAAAATCAACGCAGCACTGCGTGAACACCCTGTTGAAAAAGTAGGTGCTAAATTACGTGGTTACATGTCAGCAATGAAAAAAATTGTATAACCCTAAACTTTAAAATTTCGCTTGTTAGAAACCAAGCCCATGTGTTTTACATATGGGCTTTTTTATTTACCTAGCCACAGATTAGCCCAAAGCAAATATTGTGCTAATATATCAATCTATTTAGTTGTAAAAATAAATTACTATAATGATGTTACAAAACCTTTCTATTACTCAAAAAATCACCGTTTTAGGCAGTAGCATTGCTATTTGCGTTGCGGCACTTATCGGCTTGACCTCTGTATACAGTTCTAAAGATATCATTGAACAGCGTATGATTGAGTCTGAACTACCAAGTAAATTACAAACTATAAGTAATCATGTTGGAGGTGAAATAAACACTCTTATCGGAGCCGCCGAGCAACTTTCATCAAACGAATTTATTTTGCAATGGGCGCAAACAGATAGCAAGAACGACGCTCTATTACTTAAAGAGTTAAATCGCTTAGTTAATCAATACGATTTAGCGACTGCATCTTGGGCTAATAGAAACACTGCGCAATATTGGAATCAAAATGGCTTTTTACGCGTTTTACAAAACGATGCAGCCGATGGCTGGTTTTTTGCGTTTAAGCAATCAAAGCTACCTTATTCTATTAGCATCTATCAAGAGTCAGCCAACGATGTGAAAATGTTCATTAATCATCAGCAGCCTAATGGTACTGGCTTAGCGGGCCTTGCAAAAAGTATTACCGAAATGCAAAAGCTGCTGCAGAAATTCAAAATAGAAAAAACTGGCTATGTTTTCATAGCAGATAAGCACGGTTTAATACAACTACACAAAGATGCCAGTAAAGTTGCTAAAGTTAATATTGATGACTTATACGCATCTGATATGCATCGTAAGTTGCTAAGTAGTGCCAGCTTTGCGCTAGAAGAAATAAACTTAAATGGGCAACCGACGCTTGTTGCTGCAACGCCTATCAAAAACACTGATTTATATGTGGTTGCTCAAGTTCCTAAAAGTGAAGTATTTTCAAGCGTTAACAAACTACAGTGGCAAATTTTTACTTTTACACTTATTACTGCGCTCGTTGCCAGTATAATAAGTTACTTACTTGCGCGTTCACTTTCATCCCCTTTATCTAAAATGGCTGAACTTTTTTCTCGCTTAGGTTCTGGCGACGCTAATTTAGCGTATAGACTCCCTGAATCAAGCCAACCAGAACTAAATTATTTAAGCGACGGTTTTAATCAATTTATCAATAAAATAGAAACCGCCATTAAGCAAGTTGCGAATGAAAGTCGGGATATCAGAACAAGCTCTGACCATGTGTTTGAGCAGGCTCAACGAAACTCATTAGCAATTGATAACCAAAAAGAGCAAACAATTTCTGTTGCTGCTGCAATAAACGAAATGGGTGCGACCGTTCAAGAAATAGCCCAGAGTGCTGCAAAAGCTGCAAAACTAACCGATAACAGTCGTGAAAACACAGAGCAGAGCCATCAACAAGTATTGCAGAGCCAGACGACTATTTCAGCACTTGCCAGCGATATTGATGGAATAACCGAGCAAGTTACCCTGCTTTCTAAGAAAACCGTAGATATTGCAAGTATTGTTGACTCTATTAGGGCGATCTCCGAGCAAACAAACTTATTAGCGCTTAATGCAGCTATTGAATCGGCCCGTGCAGGTGAACATGGCCGTGGTTTTGCCGTTGTTGCTGATGAAGTACGCGCGCTTGCAAATCGCACCTCACAATCAACGACTGAAATTCAATCAATGATTGAAGAGTTAACAAGAATTTCTGATGATGTCGTTAACGATATAAGTCAATCTAAAGATAAAGCTCAGCAAAGTGTAGGTGCAATGCAGAGCTCGGTTGAGTTGCTTGAAACCATAACTGAAACAGCGAATCAAGTGAATGACATGGCAACTCTAATTGCAACAGCCACTGAGCAACAAAGTAATGTGGTTGCTGGTGTGGGCCGTAATATTGAACAAATTAGCGAAATTAGCGACAAAGCAATGAGCGAGCAAATTAACACAGAGCAAGCAATCCGAGATTTAGCAAACAGTGCTCAAACGCTTGACACCTTAGTTGCCACCTTTGAGAGAAATCGTTAAACGCCGTAAACACAACTAAAAAGCTTAATTATGGGGGCTAATATTTTCAGCTCCCATAATTGAATTCCTGCTGAATCATTTTAGGTGAGCAAATTGATTTAATTCGTTTTATTTTTCAAAGCTTATATAAATTATTATTAGATACGCCCAAAACTAACACTGTTGAAATGTCTAGGAACTGCTGATCCTATACCTTGACAATATTTTTAAAATTAATAACGTAGGCTTCTTTTTTAGCTCTTGTCAGTTTCTTTATCTGATATTCCAACTTACTTGCTTCACTTTTACTGCCTACTTTTTGTTGATGGACCAGCAATAATGGCCCTTTTCCTCTAAGGTTTTTAGCACCTTTACCCACTTGATGAGTAATCATACGCTTATCTACATTTGTGGTAATTCCTGTATACCAATGCCCAAAACGTGTTTGCACTATGTATAAGTACCAAGTAGGAGTACTTTTAACGTTATTATCGTCAATTGACTGTAAACTTTTTTCATTATCAATGGTCAAAACATTACCTTTACACCCTTAACAAAAAACAATTGCTAAAAGGGTTTTACCTTCAGTGACTAATCGGTATCATACAGATTATAAAAAATAAGGATCACAACTAACAATGCAGTCGTTAAAAACTTTTTCTCTTTGGCTTATCGTTGCTCTAACTCTTAGTACAGCTGCTGGCTGCTCAAGCTGGGTGTACAGAATCAACATCCCTCAAGGTAACTTTTTAGAGCAATCTGATGTTGAAAAACTTCGTGTTAGTATGACTCGAGAGCAAGTTATTTATGTACTAGGTAAACCGATTGCCGAAGACGCCTTTGACAAAAATACATGGCGTTATGTTTACAGCTTCAACAAAGGGCGTAAAAACGAGCAACAAAAATCATTAGTTATTAAGTTTGAAAACGAAAGACTAGTATCTCTTGCGGGTGATTACGATCAACCAGAAAATTTCAATACGCCACTGGAGCAATAATACTCCAGTTATGCGTTAATAAAAAAGTGAGCCATGCTCACTTTTTTATTTATAGACTAGCGTTCTAATGGTCGCCCACCAGTCACTTTATTTGCTCGCCCCTCTTCTTTTGCTTTTTCAGCGCGTTTTCTGCGGGCATCTTTAGGATCTGCAATTAATGGACGATAAATTTCAACTCTATCACCATTTTTAAGCTCTTGATTTAATTTAACTGTTCTATTCCAAACACCTAGAGTTAATGAAGTAGCCTCTATTTCTGGACATTTTTCTATAATGCCCGATTGGATAACAGCCTGCTCTGCCGTTGTCCCTTCTATAACGTCAATTGATAAACACGTTGCCGTCGTTGGTAACGCAAATACCACCTCAACATTAATCATACTCGTACCCCATAAACTTGCTTTGCACGATTAGTAAATGCACTCACCATATTTTTGGCTACATCATTAAATATTTTACCAAAAGCAAGCTCGATTAATTTGTTTGAAAATTCAAATTCTAGCTCTAAATGAACTTTGCATGCTTTAATATCAAGCTCTTGGAAGTGCCAACGCCCTTTTAGCATTTTAAACGGGCCATCAACAAGGCGTAGCAATACAGTTTGCTCATCAACAAAGGTATTTTCTGTGGTAAACCATTTTTTTATACCCGCCTTGGATATTTCTAAACTCGCGGTCATGTTATTATCGTGCTGTGAAACAATTTTTGAGTCTGAGCAATTTGGTAAAAACTGTGAATAAGCCTCTACATCATTAACTAGATCAAACATCTCTTTAGTGCTGTACATAACCAGCGCACTTTTTTCTATTTGTGGCATACTCGCTCCCAACTGTGTGGGCGAATTTTAGCAAGCTTTGCGCGTTTCCCCAAATTTTCATACGGCTTAAATTTTAAAAATATTATTAAAGAAATCGATGTAAAACATCTCACATTACGTATATTATAGGTCACTATGGCTAAGAAAAATTCATCAAAATCGACAAGTAATACCATCGCGCTAAACAAAAAAGCGCGACATGAGTATTTTTTACACGATAAGTTTGAAGCGGGTGTTGAACTACAAGGCTGGGAAGTTAAAAGTATTCGAGCTGGTAAAGTAAATATCACAGAAACTTATATTCATCTTAAAAATGGCGAAGCATTTTTACTTGGCGCTCAAATTCAGCCACTTAATAGTGCATCGACCCATGTTATTTGCGACCCGTTACGTTATCGTAAATTACTATTAGGTAGACGCGAACTTGACCGTTTACTCGGCGCTACAGAGCGTGATGGCTACTCTTTAATTGCCACCGCTATGTACTGGAAAAAGTGCTGGGTAAAACTTGAGTTTCATTTAGCTAAAGGTAAAAAGCTACATGACAAACGTGACGACGGGAAAAACAAAGATTGGTCTCGTGAAAAAGAACGCTTAATGAAACACAAAGTATAACTTTAATGCCTAACCTTGTTAGGCATTTTTACTTCATCGATATAAAAATTAAAGCATAAAAAAGTTATTTAAACCTCAGGTTGTGTCAGGCATAGCTTTATTGAGTTGTACGATAACCATCAAGCTCCCTCGGTCCCGCTTAATCTAAAAATTCAACAGCCTCTAGGCAGATAAAAAAGCTTCTAATCAGTACTTAAATCCTCCCTCCCCCAACAATTAAATTACATATAGCAGTACAGTGTACTTAAATTTAATTTAGAGTGGGCATATCAAGATAAGTTTGAAAAAGATGGCCGTGATTACACTGGTGAATATGGTTACCCAGAACACCGCTTCATTTTCTCAACTAACTGGGAAATTGGTGAGTTTAACACCAACGTAAATATCAGTTATGTAGGTGAATTTGAAGATACGCCAGATATCGACTTTGACGGTAATTTAGATTTTGACAGTAATACATCGCGCATGATTGATTCACAAACATTGGTTGATTTACAAACCTCATATCGTATAACTGAATCGGCTAAATATCGCTCGGTGTTAACAATTTATTTGATGAAGAACCACCATTTGCAATTGGTGATGGAGATGGCGATTTATACGGTTATGCATCAGCTGTACATAATCCTCGTGGCCGCTACTTGTACACTAAAGTAAGCTTTTCTTTCTAAATAAAGACACATAAAAAAACCGCCAATTGGCGGTTTTTTATTTAAAACTAAGGGCTAAATTATAGCTCGCCTTCGTTTTCAGATAAGAACTTAGCAACGCCTTCAGGGCTTGCGTCCATACCTTTTTTACCTTCAGTCCAACCAGCAGGACATACTTCACCGTGCTCAGTGTGGAACGCTAGTGCGTCAACCATGCGAAGCATTTCGTCGATGTTACGACCTAGTGGTAAATCATTCACTACTTGGTGACGTACGTTGCCTTCTTCGTCGATTAAGAATGAACCACGAAATGCAACACCCGCTTCTGGATGCTCAACGTCGTATGCTTTACAAATCTCGTGCTTAACGTCTGCAACTAGTGCGTATTGAACTTTACCAATACCGCCGTCTGCAACAGCCGTGTTACGCCATGCGTTATGTGAGAATTGTGAATCGATAGAAACACCAATTACTTCTACGCCACGCTTTTGAAACTCTTCAAAACGCTTATCAAATGCAATAAGTTCAGAAGGACATACAAACGTGAAATCTAGTGGGTAAAAGAAGATAACTGCTTTTTTACCTTTAATTGTTTCATGAAGGTTGTAGCTATCTACGATTTCACCATTACCAAGAACAGCTGCAGCGGTAAAGTCTGGTGCCTGGCGGCCTACTAATACACCCATTTTATTCTCCAAATATTTTGAGTTTGTTATCAATTGCTTTTGCAATGCTGGTACATATATGGGCGCTAAAAGTTAAAAACCAATAGCACCCATATATAATTATTCTGTATATTAGATATAAATATTTAAAAAAGATAATCGTATTTTACGATGAGTGCAATCGATAATACCGAACAACAATTTAAAACATCGAAAATGCAAAAAAACCTGCAAATGCAGGTTTTTTTCAAGCGTTTAGTCCATTATATCCGATGGCATATCACCACGAATTCTCTGCCAAATTTCGCCCGTTTGATGTCCATATTTACGCATCATCGAAATCGCACCATCGTGCTCTCTATTTTCCGCTAGTACCGTTAGGTCTTTATAAAACTGGCGAGCAAGTTCACGTGTGCCTGCATCTGAAAAGTAATGACAACCAATTTTTGAATAAAAGCCTCTAAAGCCATTTAGTATTAATACATAAATACGATTGTTACCGGCAACAGCCAGCTCGTGATGCACTTTGTAATCGTAATCAGAGAAGGCTTGAGCGGTATCTTCTAATTCATCACTTTGTGATAAAATTTCAATCACACGTTCTGGGTTTAATTTAATCGCAGCACGCGTATAAATTGCACTAATATTTGTTCTTGCCGATAGAAGTTGATCGGTCAGCTCAGGCATTTTATCTTCATCTAAACGCGCTAAGGTCTCAAGAATATTTAAGCCAGATGTTTCCCAAAAATTATTAACTTTGGTAGGTTTACCATGTTGAATAGTCAACCAGCCATCACGTGCTAAACGTTGTAATACTTCACGTAAAGTTGTTCTTGTTACGCCAATTAACTCTGAGAGTTCCCGTTCTGCAGGTAGAATTGAACCTGGAGGGAAATCACCATTCCAAATAGACTCAACTATATATTCTTCAGCAAATCCTGCTGGACTTTTGGCTTTAAAAATTCTCATTCAATTCCCACTCGAATTAATCTACAACTTATTGTTCACATGAATAGCCGACTGATTGTACCAGACGATGCACAACTAACAAGTAAAGTAATATACATTAGTCAAAGTGACCATACACACCAAAGGTAAGATTGCTGCAGAGCATAAGATTTTTGGCTCAATAAAAGGAATTGATAATAACTTTTAATTGAACAAACTATTAGAACATATCAAATTAGAATCTGACTCATCACTGAACAACTATGTATGAATACCGCAAGTCAGCGGTGTTTTTGCGTCTATTTTGTGACAAGTGCGACAGTGTTAGCCGCTTGGTTTAGGTTCTTGTTAGGCAGGGACTTCAACTGAACTGAAACCTGCCAAGTTGATGATTTAGCGCTGTTAATGACTTCTGATACACTTATCATTAATATTTCAGATGTTCTCTTATTATAAAAAGCAACCAGACACCTATTCCCCAATGTCTCTGCAGCCTTGATTTCATTTTTAATAATTAGAATGGGTGTCATCCTAATCCTACTACCGTATATCATGCGCTAGCTATAGTGGGCCTTAGCTGTACCAATATAGGCTTAAGCGATATAGCAGAACTCATGTTACCAATGGGGCTTGGTAGAACACCACACCGCGTCAATTGGGGCTGTATCAAGTGATCATTAATTTTGTTTTAAAAAGTTACTTCGGTCGCTTTTTCCCTTTTTGTTGCCGCAGACTTTATCCTAAGTCATAATCTAATGCTTTATTTAAACGTGGAATTTTTATGAACTGGCTTGCGCAATTACCTACCCAACGTACACCCTGGCTTTTATTCACCGCTATTGTTTTTTTACTTGAAGTTACTGCCCTATTCTTTCAATACCAAATGGGGCTGGCGCCATGCATAATGTGTATTTATCAACGTACTGCGGTGTTAGGATTGCTTGCAGCTGGTATTGTTGGCTCAATTAATCCAAACAGTAAAGTAACGCGTGTTATTGCCTATTCAATCTGGGGAGTATCAAGTATTTGGGGCTATTTAATCGCACGCGAACATATCGATATGCAAACAACCACAGATCCTTTTGCATTTAGCTGCGAGTTTGAGCCAAACTTCCCGTCGTTTATGCCTTTGCATGAATGGATCCCTCACTTTTTTCAAGCGACGGGTGATTGCGGAAACATAGATTGGCAGTTTGCGGGTTTGAGTATGCCTGCTTGGATGGAAATTATATTTGGATTATTTGCTATTACATTTTTTATCGTAATAACAGGTCGCCTAATGTTAAAAAGAACGGTTTAGTCATTATGTTTACTTTTTTTTCTAGTCAACTTACAGAACTAAAGCATTTAAAAATACGCGACAGGCAAGCTGTTATCGCTGATTCATTAACGATGCTTTCACCTTCTGAACGCGTATTGCTTCGTATTATAAAATTGTTGTTACTCAGCCCACTATTTTTAATATTTACCGTATTTAAAGGTTGGATCCTAATACCATTTTTAATCCTTGGCGGACTTTGCTACCCGTTATTAACAACACCAATAGAAATTAACTTCGCTAAAAAAAATCTCAGTGAAGCATTAAAACATTATGATAAGGGCGCTTAAGCGCCCTTTATGCTTATCAGTTTAACAATAAAAAACCTATTTACAGCTCAAACATGACTAACACATTATTAAATATATTTAGTCAAAGGCCAATACGGTTTAATAGGACTTAAAGCTTAACTTTTCCCTCCAACTTAGTCATTAGCTTTTTACCAATCCCCTTAACTTTAGTTAAATCATCTATAGAAGTGAATTCACCATTTTTATCTCTATACTCAACGATTGCCTCGGCTTTCTTATTGCCAATTCCTGGTAATTTCGTTAGTAAACTCGCATCTGCTTTATTTATACTAATGGCTTCAAATTGCGGTATCTGTTGAGTAATTTCAGATAACTGAGCATAAATATTAGTTGCAGGGAGTAAACACAATAAACTTACAAGCAATAAGCTGTTAAATATTTTCATTTTGGCTTCCTTGAATTTTGTTCGAACATTGTTTAAATTTTGCTTAGGAAACATTCAATAAATAAAGTGCTAAAATTAGTTACTTAAAGAATAATTAAGCGCATTATCACTACTATCCGAAATCCTGTAATGCAGCGGGTAAAACAAGTGATTGCTTAACTAAAGTAAAATTACCGTTTTTTGTCAAATTTAGAACGAACTGAAAATAATAAGAGAAACTTGCAAATTACATCACAAACCATTACTGTACATAAAAACAGTAAACTAATGGTTTTTATAAACCACATTGCCACGCAAGCTTGCAGGAGAAATCATGGCTGTTGTTGTTAAATATGTTGTAGAACGAAACGGAGTTGAGCGCATGACGTTTACTACCAAAAAAGAAGCTGATGCCTATGACAAAATGCTCGATATAGCAGAGTCACTTGAGCTAATGCTCGAAAAAGTAGATGTACCGTTAAGTGAGCAACAAATAGAGTCACTGGCCCTGGAAATAGCAAAGAGCAAAGATGACTTTATGGCTGTATTGAAAGGCGCAAAAGATCCTGTGCCGGCTAAAGTCTCAGAAAAAAGTAAAAAAACAGATAATGTTGCTTCGATCAAAAATAGCGACGAAAAACAAGTAAGCTAAAAAAGCATTAAATAAAAAAGGGAGCAACTAAGTTGCTCCCTTTTTATTGCTTAATCCAACTTAAATTAGCTATTTAAAGCTCTTTTTCTACCTCATCAAATAATATTGTTATATCTTCTGCAGGCTCACTTGTTACTAAACTTACAGCGACAATAGCAATACTCGATAAAATAAAGCCAGGTACTATTTCATACATAAAGCTACTTAAGCTCTTGCCATCAATAGTAAATGGACCGTAGATCCAAATAAGTACTGTAAATGCACCCACCAGCATACCGGCTAAAGCACCAGCAAAGTTCATACGTTTCCAATAAAGACTAAACAACACCAATGGACCAAATGCAGCTCCAAACCCTGCCCATGCATTACTAACCAAGTCTAAAATAGAGCTATCTCGATCATAGGCTAAGTAGATAGCAAACAGTGCCACAATAGCTACACTGATCCGGCCAACGGTTACCAATTCAAAATCGCTAGCATCTTTACGTAAAAATGTTTTATATAAATCTTCTGTCAAAGAGCTTGAACTAACTAATAGCTGTGAAGAAATTGTACTCATAATAGCCGCTAAAATTGCAGCTAATAAAAAGCCAGCAATCAAAGGGTGAAATAGTAGCTCTGAAAGAATTAAGAAAATAGTTTCAGGATCTTTCACTACAATGTTATTTTCATAAGTATATGCGGCACCAAATATACCTGTAGCAACAGCACCAACGGCGGCAACAATCATCCATGTCATACCAATACGACGAGCCGTTGGCATGTCTTTAACACTGCGTACTGACATAAAACGGACAATAATATGAGGTTGTCCAAAATAACCTAATCCCCATGCCATTGCTGAAATAATACCTAGTGTTGAGCCTGCACCAATCCAACTAAGCATATCTGGATTAACACTGTTTAGGGTCGATTCTAGTGGTTGTTCTAGCAATGAGTAGGCAACAGTAGGCACTAAGATAAGCGCAATAAACATGATACAGCCTTGCACAAAATCAGTTAGGCTCACAGCTAAAAATCCACCAAACAAAGTATACAAAACAACAACACCCGTGGTGACGTATAACCCCATTTCATAGCTTAGGCCAAATGAGCTTTCAAATAATTTACCGCCAGCAACAACTCCCGAAGAAGTATAAAGTGTGAAGAACACAATAATCACAACAGCAGAAACAACACGTAATAAGTTTGATTTATCATTAAAGCGATTAGAAAAGTAATCTGGAATGGTAATCGAGTCATTTGCTTTTTCGGTATAAACTCTTAGTCGAGGGGCGACCAGAAAGTAGTTTAACCAAGCACCTGCAATTAAGCCAATTGCTATCCACGTACTACTAAACCCAGTTACGAACATTGCACCAGGTAGGCCCATTAATATCCAACCACTCATGTCTGAAGCACCAGCTGAAAGCGCAGCTACACTTGGTGATAAATTCCTGCCTCCTAGCATATAGCCGGAAACATCGCTCGTAGATTGTTTATATGCATATAGTCCTATACCCAACATTACAACAAAGTATAACGTCAGTGAAATAATCATTCCTGTTTCCAAATTAGCCTCCGCACTATTATTAATAACAGGCTTTTGATCCGAATATTGACTCTTAATATTTTATAATAAAGACAGTATTAGGATAAAAGCTATTTGTAATGACTATAACATGCCTAATACGCAAATCTCCAACTTGTTGCCTTTTCTGATTTAAAAACATTCACGTTGTACGCTTTTAAATCAAACCATTAGATCCCGTTAATTTTTGAAAAGCGTATTACAAAGTTACCACTCGTTATAAAATAAAGAGCAATGTGTAACGCGCAGCAAAAACGCTTCAAGGAGTGATAAACGTGTTTAACCACAAGGGTGTGATAAATAAAATGTAAACATAACGCTTAAACTTCGCTACACCTGATTCAACACATGAATTTATAAACTTCGCTTTTTTAAATTGAAAATAATTTTAAAGCCCAATTTATCCTAATAATTCACTTGGTTTATAAGTATAATTTACTAATAGTAAACATTTACATAATGCTATTTTGAATGTTTTACCATATATTATTACACTAATTACTATCTCTACTCATACGGAATGTTTATGTATTTTTATGCTGCACGCCAGCCTATTTTAAACCGCAACAAAGAGCTTATTGGTTACGAGCTTTTATTTCGTGATGGTGTAGACAACGTATTTCCCAACATAGATGGAGATGAAGCAACAACACGCTTAATCGAAGGCAGCCAATTTAACTTTGGTCTAGAAGATTTAACAGACAATAAACCAGCATATATAAATTTCACTTTAGAAACACTGCTAAAAGGTTACCCAACAATACTGGGTAAAGATGCTATCGTTGTTGAAATTTTAGAAACAATCCAGCCTGGTAAGCGCCTACTCGCTATTGTTAAAGATTTAAAAGGCAAAGGCTACACTCTGGCATTGGACGATTATACTCACCAACCAGTTTGGCGGCATTTTTATCCATTTATCGATATTATTAAAATCGACTTTTTAACGTTAGATACCGACAATATTCAAGACATTATTGCTGACTTAAAACAATATCCGCATATCAAATTACTTGCTGAAAAAGTAGAAACCCATGAAATGTATAATTTAGCTTTAGAGCTCGGGTTTGATTATTTTCAAGGGTTTTTCTTTTCAAAGCCTGAAATGGTTCAAAGTAAAGCATTGCCGCCATCTGAAATGGCATTAGCTGAGTTACTTTATGAAACCTCAAGCGTTGAAATCAATTTACAAAAGATTACGGATGTATTTGAACGCGACGTAAATTTATCATATAAATTGCTGCGTTATTCCAATTCAGCTGCATTTGCAAAACGCGCTGAAGTAAGCACTATTAAGCAAGCACTTATCATACTCGGTGCAAATGAAATAAAAAAACTGCTCTGCTTATTATTTGCAGCACAAGTCTCTGCTGATAAACCCGTTGAGCTGCTTCGATTATCACTTACTCGTGCTCGCTTCGCCGAGTTGCTCGCAATATCTCATGGACAGTTTAAAGATACTGGCATGGCCTTTTTGACTGGTATGATGTCATTAATGGATGCTATTTTAGATCAAAGCATGGAAAGCGTAATGAGTAAGTTACCGTTGTCTGATGAAATAAAAGCGGCGTTGCTCAAAAATGAAGGGCTACTCGCTAAATACTTAAACCTAGTAAAATATTACGAGCAAGCTAATTGGTCAGCAGCAAACGAAATGACTAAGGAGCTAAATCTAGGAGGCAAAGTGCCCGATGCCTATCACGAAGCGCTTGGTTGGGTGAGCGAGCAAATGCAGTTAATAGTTAACGAAAAATAAATATATAAACAACAAGCAAAAACGCCAGCATTTAGCTGGCGTTTTTGTGAGTGACTTTTTAATTACAGACTTTCTAGAAAGTCTTCATCAAAATCCGTAGGCTCTTCTTTAACAGGCGGGTTACCATCATATAGTTCATATATTTGACGTTGAAAGTAAATATCTTTAACAAATAAATATGGGTCGAGCGAATCATTTAGCAAACCTTCTTGAGGAATTAATGATGCTCGTGCTTCAACGGCTTTTAAAACAAAGACTAAAATTGTTTGTGGTGTGGTCAGAGCTATTTTAGGCAAGGCGATATTATCAACAACATCACCTGTTAGATTACGGGCAGTCGTTGGTCCCATACCTGGGAGCATTAAATAAGCACCATCACCGACGCCCCATACACCCAGAGTTTGGCCAAAGTCTTCATCTACAACTTCAAGACCTAATGAGCTCGCAACATCAAAAATACCAAATATACCCACCGTCGAGTTAACTAAAAAACGCGCTAAGCTCACGCCTGCATTTCCGGCTTT
Source organism: Pseudoalteromonas sp. SG45-5 (assembly GCF_014164085.1). Taxonomy (NCBI): domain Bacteria; kingdom Pseudomonadati; phylum Pseudomonadota; class Gammaproteobacteria; order Alteromonadales; family Pseudoalteromonadaceae; genus Pseudoalteromonas; species Pseudoalteromonas sp. SG45-5. Next base: position 42,698 of record NZ_JACJEM010000003.1, read on the forward strand.
ACCCTGTAAACCAGCATTTATCATATCCACTGGTGCTGTAATATTATCAGTGAAATGTACAACACCCTGTCGAACAGGTGCTGGCGTTACTGTTATATAACCGACTGCGGCTGGACGTAATATGTATGCATCTAGCACATCCATATTAAAGTCATATAGCGGGCGATTAATACTTTGCAGCGGATCTCTATCATCTACTTTGCTTTGTGGTACCTGAGCACAACCGGCCAGTACCAATAAACATAAAAATGTGAAACTATGTTTTAACATCTAACGTCCTTAAGGTATTAATGTATTAATTTGAAGTTGGTAGTCACTTACACTTTCACGCTTTAACGGCTCTGAATGCCCTTCAAGCTCGCCAGAACTTGGCATAACCGAGTCATCTATAGAAATACGAGCCGATATAACAATATTCTCTGCACTAGATAAGTTAAGCCCTGCAACCATAGCACTACTATCGCTCAACTCAACCGTAACTGGAAATGAATAGGTAGTTAGCTTAACAGCAGCTAGCGGCATAGGAGAGCCAGTTGCAGCTTTTGCAAATATAAACAAAATGCCGTTTTTTGGTTGTTTATCAATAAGCTCTTTTGCAATATCGACGGTAACAGTAATAGTGCTCACACCGTTTGTTACAGGTATAACAGAACCTTCACTTTGCATTTGCTGCTCAATATCAGCAATACGTTTGGAGATCATACTATAGCGCGAATCACTTTTTTCCATACTCGCAAGTAGAACTTCAAATGCAGCTTTAGCTTGCGGCCAGTCTTTACGTTCATAAGCAATCAGCGCGAGTAATGAAATTGCATCTAAATTTGTAGGTTCAACTTTTAATACTTTTGAGAGCATGCCTGCCGCGCGGGTCATATTAGCTTCGCTACCTTCAAGTAATAAAACTTGGCTGTAGCTAATAAGTACCTGCATATTATCAGGATTCATACGCAATGCTTTATCAAATGATTGCTGCGCCATATCAAACTCATTTAGCGACATAGCCACTCGGCCAAGTAGCATCCAAGCAATTTCGTCATCACCCGAACGGCTAAGCTTTGTACGAAGGGCCAGTGCAAAAGCTTGTAGCTCATTTTGACTAAGTGGCTCACCTTTTTGCATTACAGCACGCTCACCGTAATCAGCTAGATTATCCATTGCGTCATGCCAAGCCGAAATTTGCTGCTGACTTCCCGTAAAGCTATAAAAAATCCCTGTGAGCGCAAGAACAAATGCACCACCCGTTAAAGCAAAAATACGATTATTACCTTTGCTGTTTAGTGATTTTTCTGGTGATAGCTCGTTCAACAAACGGCGTTTTAATTCAACGATTGATTCTGCATGGTTTATGCTATCAATGCGTTGATTATCTAAATCAGTTTGCAAATCGACTAAACGCTGCTCATAAATACTAATTAATTCAGCATTGGCGTTATGAGTAATTGTTTGAACACGCTCTTTTTTTAAAAAAGGTAGCATAACAAAACCAAGCGCAACTAGTGTGAGTAAAGCAAAACACGCCCACATTAAAATCATTTAGCATTGCTCCTGACGTTTATTTTCATCGATTAGCTTCGCTAGCAGCATTTCGTCGTCACTGCTCCACGTTTGTTTTACTGATGCTTTTCGCTGGCGAATAACAATAAAACCAAAGCCGATAATTACGATTAATACAGGTAACACCCACAACACTAACGTAGCTGGTGTAACTGGTGGGTCGTAATGAACAAAATAACCAAAGCGATCGATCATGTAATCAATTACTTCGTCTTTGCTTTTACCTTCTTTAACCAACACAAGTACTTTATCGCGTAAATCTTTAGCAACAACAGCGTCTGAGTCAGCAATATTCTGATTTTGACACTTAGGGCAACGCAGCTCTTTGTTCAACTCTTCAAACAATATTGCTTGTTCGTTATTATCAAATTGGTAGCGATCTTGCTGTGCAAACACTCCCAAGCTTACAAAAAGGCTAAGAATAAGTAATAACCACTTCATTATTTAAGCTCCTGCATAATTGGCGCAAATTTAGCTCGCCATACTCGCGGGTTTATATCACCCGTGTGATGCAACAAAATAGTGCCGTTTTTATCGACTAAAAATGTTTCAGGCGCACCCGACACCCCTAAATCCAACGACAAAGTACGGTGCAAATCTAAAATATTAAATTGATACGGGTCGCCTGCACGCTCTAGCATATCGCTTACTTCAGTGCGAAGCGATTGCATATTAAACGGGCCATCAAAATCTGCGTCATAACCTTGTACGTAATAAAGGCCGACAATTTTAACGCCTTGCTCACGTAACTTAGTTAAATAGCCAAGTTCAGCTAAACAGGTTGGGCACCAAGTACCCCATACATTTAATAAGTAAACTTCACCTTTTAACGACTCGTTAGTCCACTGTTTATTATCTTGCATTAAATCAGGTAAATTAAATGCAGGCATTTCTTGTCCTAATCGCCCTGTTTGAATTTCACGAGGATTGGCAAAAAGTCCCTGGTATAAAAATACGCAGACAAAAGCAAACACCAAAAGCGGCGCAATAGCTAAAATTTTGCGGTTCATAAAACACTCTCCGCAGCTGCTCTTCGAGCTGTTTTCGTCGATGTACGATACCGCTTATCAAACAAGATCATAAATCCTGCTAACGATACAAGTACACCACCAATCCACATCCAACGAACAAATGGCTTATGATAAATTCTAAGTGACCATGCACCTTGGCTTAATTGCTCACCCAGCGCTAAGTATAAATCACGTGTAAAGCCAGCATCTATTGCTGCCTCAGTCATAAACTGCATACCTATATCGTACTTGCGTTTTTCAGCATGTAATTGGGTTACAAGTTCATTATTTTTAAGCACTGAGACAACACCCGCATGTCCGCTGTAATTTGGCCCTCGAATAGTTTTAACACCATCAAAGCGATATTCGTATTGATTAAGCTGTACCGTATCACCTTGCTTCATTGATACATCACGCTCAACTGAGTAAGCAGATGTAAGCGTTACGCCCGCAATAACAAACGCAATACCAATATGACCAAGCACCATGGCCCAGTAACTTACACCTAAGCGTTTTAAGCCTTCTTTTAAGGTATCGTGCACAGCTGCTTTGGTGTAAATATCAATCCCTGTTGATATAGCAATCCAAACTGCAAGCGTTGTAGCTAAGAGCGTAAGTGGTTTTACTAAATCGTAACTAGAGAATAACCAAGCACAGGTGATCACGACACTCGACACGACACCCATTAATATTTTATTTTGCAAAAAGGCCCATTTGTTTTGCTTCCAGCGTAAAAATGGTCCTATACCCATCAAAATAGCGAACGGCACTAAAATTATTGCAAACATTTTATTAAAAAACGGTTCGCCAATAGAAATACTGCCTAAACCCATTTCTTTATGAACCATAGGTAATAGCGTACCCAGTAGTACGATTAATGTAGCAACCACTAAAAATATATTATTGAGCCATAATGCCACTTCGCGAGATACAAGCTTGTATCGACCTTCGCTGTGCACTTGCGATACTCGTAGCGCATACAATGCTAAGCCACCGCCTACAACGATGCCGAAAAAGGCGAGAATAAATAAACCTCTATCAGGGTCTGTTGCAAAAGCATGCACTGATACAATAATACCCGAGCGCACAATAAACGTACCCAGCAAACTTAAAGAGAATGCAGCAATTGCGAGTAATACCGTCCACGATTTAAACACACCGCGTTTTTCAGTTACGCTTAATGAGTGCAGTAATGCGGTTGCAACAAGCCATGGCATAAGCGAGGCGTTTTCAACCGGATCCCAAAACCACCAGCCGCCCCAGCCAAGTTCTGAATACGCCCACCAGCTACCAATTGTTATTCCTAGCGTTAAAAAGCCCCATGCAGTCATTGTCCACGGGCGTGACCATTTAGCCCATGTGTTATCAAGTTTACCTGTTAACAATGCCGCAATAGCAAAAGAGAAAGCAACCGACAGCCCTACATAACCCATGTACAGTAATGGCGGATGAATAATCATACCGGGATCTTGAAGTAACGGGTTTAAGTCACGTCCTTCGACCGGAAAATAAGGCAGTAAACGCTCAAATGGGCTTGAAAGTAGCAAGGTGTACATCATAAAACCCACACCTAAAAAGCCAAGCACACCCAATACGCGCGCACGTAATACCCAAGGTAATGATTTGGAGCGTGCAGCAACTACCGCTGTCCAACCCGCTTGCATTACAAGCCATAGTAAAATAGCGCCTTCATGACCGCCCCACGTAGAGGTGATTTTATAATACCAAGGCAATGTACTACTTGAATGGTAGGCTACGTAAGATACGGTAAAATCATCCGTTAAACTGGCATAAATAAGTGCAGCAAAAGAGATTAAAACAAAAGCAAATTGCCCTATTGCTAAAGATGGGGCCGCACGCATCAATCGAAGATTACCGGTATGCGCGCCCCAAAGAGGAAAAATACACAGCAAAACGCTTAGCACCATGGCAAGCGTTAAAGAAAAATAACCAATTTCTGGGATCATAGCTAATTACCACTATCTAAGTTGTATTTTGGTTTTTCGTGCTTAATACCTTTAACTGCCTCTGCAACTTCTGCAGGCATATATTCTTCATCATGCTTTGCAAGCACTTCAAATGCTTCTATTACGTTAGGCTCAATTAATACGCCTTGCGCTACAATGCCTTGCCCTTCACGAAATAAATCAGGCAAAATACCTTGATAACGTACTGTTACCAGTGGGCCAGTATCAATTAACTTAAAGCTTACTCGTAAACTTTGTTCATTACGCTCAACAGTACCTGGAACAACCATGCCGCCAATACGTAACTTTTGACCTATATATGGCTTTTCTTTGTTAGGGCCTTTACCGTCAATAAGTTCACTTGGCGTATAAAATAAGTTTATATTTTCTTGAAGTGCGTAGAGCACTAAACCAATTGAGCCACCAATACTAAACAGTACGGCAATGATTACCAATAAGCGCTTTTTACGTCTTGGATTCATAAGATTTGTTCCTGTTTAGCTTTTTTAATTCGCGCTTCACGTATTATTTGTTGCTCTACAGAAGCCATAATACGTTTGGTATCTCTTAAAGAGTTGACTAAAATACCAAGCAAAATAAGTGCGCATGTACCAAAAGAAAGCCATACATAAAACCCATAGCCCCCCATTGCAATAAAATCAGAAAAAGAGTCAAACTGCATAATTACCCCTTATTTAACAACGTACGCACCCACGGTCGATGCTTTTCGCGTTGTAAAATTTCATTTTTAAGACGAATTAAAGTCACTGTTCCTACAAAAGCAGCAAAGGCTAAAATATTAACCATAAGCGGCCAAAACATACTTGGGTCAACTGCATTTGTATTGAACTTTGTAATGCTTGCGCCTTGGTGCAATGTATTCCACCATTCAACCGAAAAGTGAATGATTGGTAAGTTGATCACCCCAACAATGGCTAAAATAGACGCGGCACGTCCTGCTGATTTTTTATCTTCAAATGCGTGGTATAGCGAAAGCACACCCAAGTATAAAAATAGCAAAATAAGCTCAGAGGTTAAACGTGCATCCCACACCCACCAAGCACCCCACATAGGTTTACCCCAAGCAGCGCCAGTAATGAGCGCTATTGCAGTCACGCAAGCACCTACTGGTGCTATAGCAATAACCGCAAGTTCAGCATTTCGTAATTGCCATACAAGTGCAACAATAGCGGCAATAGCCATTGATGAGTAAGCACCCATTGATAAAATGGCAGAAGGAACATGAATAAAGATGATACGGTAGCTGTCTTTTTGTTGGTAATCGGCAGGTGCAAAACCAAGCCCCCACACCCATCCAACAATCATACTAACTACAGTAACTACGGCGAAATAAGGCAGTAACGTATTGCATAACTGGTATGCACGCTCTGCTTTAGCATAGGGATGTAACCATTTCCACATTAACTTACACTCACTTTTAAAGCTGACGATATGGCAATTGGTGCGCTAATAATAGCAATAAGTAACATAGCACCAAGGATGGCAAGCTGCCCGCTATAATCCAGCGACATAGAGCTGGTATCGATAGCCGACGTTGCAAAAATCAAAACAGGAATATACAAAGGCAGTACGAGTAAACTCATCAAAATACCCCCTTTTTGTAGCCCCACAGTAAGCCCAGCGCCTATTGCGCCAATAAAGCTCAACAGTGGTGTGCCTAATAATAATGTTAAAACAGTCGCGGTTAGTGCCGTACTCTCTAGGTTTAACAACAATGCAAACAGCGGCGTCATTAATACCAGCGGTAAACCTGTCACTACCCAGTGTGCGGCAACTTTGGCAAGCACAGTGAGTGATAACGGATAAGAAGACGCTATCAATTGTTCAAGAGATCCATCATTAAAATCATCTCTAAATAACTTATCTAAACTCAACATAGTAGAAAGTAGTGCAGCGACCCAAATGATACCTGGCGCCATTCTCGCTAATAGACCTGGCTCAGGCCCTATTGCTAACGGAAATAATGAAATTACAATTAAGAAAAACAAAATAGGGTTTACAATTTCGGCGCGCTGACGAAATGCAAGCTTTACATCTTTGCTAAATACCGCACTAAAGAGCAACCAATAAGAGTGTTGACGAGTCATTAGTGGCGATACTCCAATGTAACCGTTTGTAAGTTACTAAAGTGGGTCGTTAAGTCTTGGTGAGTCGTTAACAAAATAGCACCACCGCTTTGCAAGTGCTCAGTAAATCTTTGTTGTAAAAAGGCGACACCGCTTTTATCAAGTGCAGTAAATGGCTCATCAAGTACCCATAATTTAGCATCGCTTAACCAAAGCCTCACTAAAGCAACACGTCTTTGTTGCCCTGCTGATAACGTTCTAACAGGTACATCTTCAAGCCCAACAAGACCCAGTTTCGCTAAAATAGGATATAAGTCAGGCTCATTTATGTAGCCATTTATATGTAACCAATGACGAACATTTTCAACCGCGCTAAGCTGGGTGTTTACACCCGTTTTATGGCCTATAAATAATAACTCTCTGGCATACTCTTCATAGTACTTAGATATCGGTTGTTCTTGGTATAAAATAACACCTTCGTCAGGCACAGAAAAACCTGCGATAATACGCAACAGCGACGTTTTACCAGCCCCATTAGGACCCGCTAATTGCATGATTTGACCGCTATTAAGGCTAAAATTAAGATCCGCAAACAAACAACGTTCTTGCTTGATGCAGGTGACGGACTTAATGTGTAACAAGATGACGATTCTCTCTGCCAAAAATTAGGCGTTAGTCTACCATAATGATAGGGTAATACGAATATTGCTTTAAAATCGATTCACTTAAAATAGAGAAAACTTGATTTAAAATAATGAATACGCCAACGCAAATCACATTATCTAATTCATTGGTTATCAATCAATCGAGCAACGCTCAAACGAATGAATTATCGCAATTACCTGATGAGGTACTTGCCGCTAAAAACATACAATTTTCGAAAGATTCGATTACGCTTGATGTATTTATTGATAAGCATTGGCAAACATTAAGGCTTGGCACTACTAACGCGCCTCAAAACTTACAAAAAATAGCCAGTGCCAACATACAGCTCAGCCCCGATGGCAAACAGCTCAACATTACGCCAAACAGTACAACACTGACCATAAACCAACCAGCTCAGTTGCAACGCTTATTAAATTATGTGAGCACAGGCGCCGAGGTAGAAAGCAAACCAATGGCTGTGCAAGTGGTGTTATCCCCAACCCCAAAATTAGTTATTGATAAACTCAACGCCAGTATTGCAATAAATAAAGAGGTAGCGCAGCTACTCATAACCGAGCAACCTTTAAAAGTAATTGTGAGTACTAACAACAAAGGCGCGCAGCTAAATGTTATTAATAGCTTTGCTGATACAGTTCATTCGCAACCACTAAGTCAAGCAAGGCTCACTAAATTACTTGCAGCGCTGCTACCTAATGCACAACTACAAGCAACACCTAAACTAGCTATTTTAACTCACCCACAAAAGTCGGGTTCGTTTACAACGCCTATAAATAATAAACAAGTTAGTGAACTACCTAACATACCGATTAAAGTAAACTTAGTAAATCAGGCCGATAAGTTATTTATTAAAACCGATACTAATAATATAAACGTGACGCTTAATAATTCATTCTCCAAACCGTTTAACGAACTGCTTTTAGCGCAAAAAAATAGTGACCCTGAAATATCGCTCTCAACCTCGTCCAATAAAAAAATGAGTCCACTACTTACACAAAGCAGCCCAATAAAATCATGGCTGCTACATAGTTTTAGTGATTTAAAAACACGGATTAATGACGCAGTAAAATATTTTGAACACAAGCCGTTCGCAACAGAGTCAAAACAAACAATTGCATTGGCACCTGAATTATCTAAAAGTGACACTCCTAGCGCTGTTATTAATCAGCAATTAAAAAAAATAAATATGACACAAAACCTAGATATGCTAATCAAAGGCATTGACGGTAAAACCTTGACTAACGCAACAAATATTTTGCCAAAGCACTTTAATCAACTACCTCCTTTAGCACAATTAACTCAGCTCCTAAAAGCCAGTGTTAATATATGGCAGGCATTACCTCAGCATAATCAAACATTACCAGTCAGTAACGCCAATAATACTGATGCTCATCACTTCAAAAATATAATTTCACCAGAAAGTATTTCTCGCAGCCAAATGTTACAACCGATAGAAGCAAAGCTGCTTAGCCCTCTTTTAAAGCTACCTGACTCAATTGCTGCCACTGAAAAACCAGTGAACAGCAAATCAATTTTAAACAGCCAAATAAATAACATAACAAGCAAAATAGAAAAGGATTCACCAGATTTAACACGCCTTATTAATCAAGCTTTTAACCGTATGGTCTCAAGTACTAATGTGCATCCCGTGACTATTCAGCGTGAGATACTAACAAACATTCAACCCTCTATACTTGCTAATGACACGCTGCAAAGCAGTTTTACTAAAGGGCTAGAACAAATGGCGGTAAGCATTTTAGCGGCACCCGCTATCAATCAGTCAATCATCCCTGTTAGCTTGAATAATCACACTGGCATAGATGCATTATTGCAAGTATTGCTACCTACTTTTAAAACAGGTAACACGAGTGCTAAGCTGCTTGAGCAACTACAGCAACCTCAAGTTCAAGCCCTTGCAAACGAGCTGATACAAGTAAAAAACACGTTAAACCAGGTGCAAGTTTCAATGCCAAATCAACATCCTGATTCAAACCCTTTAGTGCAATTTTTATTGCCCATGAAACTTCCCCCTGAGGCGGCTCAAACAGAAATAACACTAGGGCAATATAAAAAATTGAGTAGCGATAAACTAGAGAGTAAAAATGTATGGTTTGTCAGATTAAATTTTGACTATGCTGAATTGGGTCAGTTACAAATCACTGCGGAGTTGATGGATAAAGCACTTGATTGCCAGCTACTCGCATCTAGCCAAGAAATTACAGCGATTGCTCATCCGCACCTAGATAACTTAAGATCAAAGCTTGCAAAGCATGGTTTGCAAGTAGGCGAACTTAATTTAAAGCGCGGTGATACTAATCATCAAGCATTTGATAATTCACATGCAATTATTAATATTAAGGTTTAATTATGAGTGATGTGCTTAATAATAAATCAGCTATCGGGCTTTTATACGAAACGGGTAGTACACCCACAATAAGTGCGAAAGGTTTTGGTGAATTAGCTGACGAAATAGTCGCTGCGGCCAAAAAGAAAGGAATTATGATCCACGAAGATGCTGCGCTTGCTAAAACATTATCACACTTGGCATTAGGAGAAGAAATCCCTAGAGAGCTTTACTATGTAATTGCGGAGCTAATTGCCTTTTCCTATGTATTAAGGGGGCAATTCCCGCCAGGTTGGAAGGACTTTCAAGGTAAGCTAAATATAAAAGCATAAACAAAATGTTGGCTTAAAATACCAATTAAACTAAAAAGGCGCTAAGCGCCTTTTTGCTTATGCAGAGAAAACAGTAATTCGGCTTCAGCTCTAGGCAGTTCACATTCGCGTATAACCTCGTCTAAATCGGCACCTAAGCCAACCATTTTTACAGCACGAGAATAAATTTTAGCATCTGGATCGTCGTATTTCTGAGCCGCTTGTTGTAAAACTAACTCTTGGTTTTGTTGTTCAACCTCAAGCACCCGTTTACCAATACTCAATAATCCGGTTCGTAATTCAGATACTTCACTTCGCAGAATATGAGTTTGCTCTGAAGTGTCTTTAAGTTGCTGCATAGCAGAATCAAGCTCAGTTGCTTGTTTGCTTTTTAATGCAGCAATTAGCGCTAACGATATAAGTCCAATCGCCAGCGCTGCAATTGCGATACTAAGTAACAACATATTTTAGTGGTAAAGCTTATATATCGCTTAACTCATCCCATTCATCATCGCTGAGCAATTTGTTTAAATCGACTAAAATCAGCAATTCATCATCACGATTACACACACCTTGAATGAATTTAGCACTTTCTTCAGTACCAACATTTGGTGCACTGTCTATTTCAGAACTACGTAGATAAACCACTTCAGAGACACTATCGGCTAAAATACCTATAACTTGTTCTTCAGCTTCAATGATTAAGATACGAGAGTTATCAGTTGCATCTGCAGCATCTAAACCAAAGCGAGAGCGTGTATCTATAACGGTTACAACATTACCACGTAAATTAATAATACCAATTACGTAAGAAGGCGCACCAGGCACTGGAGCAATTTCAGTGTAGCGCAATATTTCTTGCACTTGCATTACATTTACGCCATAAGTCTCTTCTTCTAGCTTAAATGTAACCCACTGTAATATTTCATCATTATCTGCATTTTTATTTGCTGACAGTAATTTATCTTGATTCATGCTATTTCCCCGTAATGGTCATTATTACTGACGACTATCTAAGCCTTTTTCTAATAATGCATTTAAATTATCGACATCTATTAAAGCACACATTTTTTCTTTAATAACACCGGCAAGCCATGGACGCTTACCTTTATTAGTATTCCATTTTACATCTTCTTTACTCAATGTAATGTTATTTATTAACTTTTCAGCCAATAATCCCCACTGGCTATCGCCTAGCGTGATTAAATATTGATAGTTAAGAGATGCTTCTAACTTGTCATCATACTTTTCAGGCATGACCCAACGAGCAGTATCAACAACATTTAGCTTCTCATCTCTGTTAAGCATAACTCCTTTAAACCATTTTGGCTTACCAAACAGATGATTTACTTCACTTAACTGATGAATTCCACCAAGTGACTTTAATGGCACAGCAAGCGTTAACCCTGCAACTTCAAAAAACAATGCCTGAAATTCGCCTTCAAAATAATCTTCTTGGCTTTGCGTTTTCAGTGCCTGTGAAGGCTTTTCTGATAATTGCGCTGCGGTATTATCTGTTACATCAATAACTTTATCTGTAACAACCTTTTCACTCGGTAAAGGCTTGGGTGCTACTACTGATTGAATTTGTTCATCAGTCTTTTCAGTTATATTGCTCTCTTTAGTCTGTAACTGTTCTTGATCAGTCCCATTGGGTATTTTTTCAAGCAGTTTTGCGACTGGCTCTAGGTTATCTATAGGCCCATCGTCACGTAACAATGCACCTAAATATTGAGTCATAACTTTTTCATTAGCAAATAATTGCTTACTCATTTATCAACCTTGTTCAATTAAATAGTCTAATAGTGCTTTATAAGCAAACACACCTCGAGATCGAGGACAAAACTCAATGGGTACTTTTTGCGCAAAGCTCGCATCCCTTAGCTTTGTATCTACGGGAATAACTCCTGGCCACACCTTATCTTTATAGGTATCTTGCAAAGTTTTATAAGCTTCTAAAGATGCTTTAGTCCGTTTATCGTACATAGTAGGAATTATAGTATATTCATAATTTTTCGCTTGCGAGGTTTGCATTAACTCCATCGTACGCATCATTCTATCAAGTCCTTTTAAAGCCAAGAATTCAGTTTGTACGGGAACTAAAATACGCTCGCTTGCCGCAAGTGCATTAACCATTAACACGCCTAACACGGGTGGGCAATCAAGAATTGCATAATCATAATGGTCACTAATTTTTGCAAGCGTTTTTTTTAATATTAACCCCATACCCGATTTATTACCCATACTCCTATCGAGTGTGGCAATTGCCATTGTCGCGGGTAAAATATCCAAATTCTCGAGCGTTGACGGACAGAGTGATTGAAGTATTTCTTCACTTTGCATGCCTGTACCACGGGCAAAAATATCATATACGCTAATTTCTAAATCTTCTGAATCGATACCAAAATAATAGGTTAATGATGCATGTGGATCTGTATCAATCAGTAATACACGCTTGCCGCGCAAAGCAAGAATACCGGCAAGACTCACTGCTGTTGTTGTTTTACCCACACCACCTTTTTGATTTGCCACAGTCCAGATTTTCACATTACATCCTAGTTACTGTTCGCTACGAGTAGTGATGCGGACACCACCATGAGGTAAACGAATTATTTTTATTGTATCGTCATCTGAAGGGAGTTCAATTTCGGGTTCTATTTTTTGACTCTCTGGCTTTGATTTATCAACGCCAATAACAGGTGGTAATCCATACTTAGAAAGTGCTATGACAACTTTGCGATTTTCAGCTCGCCCTTGCTCTGTACTATTATCTGCAAAAGGAGAATATTGCCCATAACCTTCTATTGCCATACGCGCAGAGTTTATTCCTAACTCTTCTAGTTCAACTAAAATTGATGTTGCTCTTGCTACCGATAACTCCCAATTAGAACGAAATATTTCATTACGAATAGTTTCATTATCAGTATAACCACGCACTCTGATATAATTATCTACAGGCGCAATAATATCTTTAACGAGTTTGACGACTTGTTTAGCTCGTAAATGAGCGACTGAACTGCCACTTGAAAATAGCATTCCAGAGCTAAGTTCAATAATTAGCCAATCTTGGTTTAACTCTAAATTTGCTTCACCATCACGAATTTCGTCAATAAGTGCTGATTGTAATTTTGTTAACAAGCTATCTAAAGGTTTTCCTAAATACTTTTGCTGTATATTGCTTGTGTCACTTTGTCCATCAAGTAGTTCAGGACCTTGCTCTTGTTTTTGAATGCTCTCGCCATAAAGTACTTCTTGTTCAGGAGTTACTCTATCAGTAAGAATACCATTACCGTTTACACCTTCACCATTTTGCGAATATTGGCGTGCAGATTTATCAAAAACATGTTCAAGTGAATCTGACAATATTTGAAAATTTTCTTCTTTACTGATTGCAATAGCATACATAACCACAAAGAATGCAAACATAATGGTCATGTAATCAGCATAAGAGACTAACCAGCGTTCGGTATGTTGGCTTTTTGAAGAGACATTGCGTAAGCGGCGGCGTAACATAGCGATTACTCTTGGGCTAAGTTAGGACGTTCTACACGGTAGGCTTCAAGCTTTAATTCAATATTTATCGGGCTTTCACCTAAGCTTATCGCGATAACACCTTCAGCAAGCATTTCATGATAAAGCATTTTTTGTTCAATCCGTTGTTTTAACTTATTTGCCATCGGCAAAAAAATAATATTAGCGAGACCTACACCATATATTGTAGCAATAAACGCAGTTGCCACACCTTCACCCAACTTTTGCGGATCAGTGATGAAAGACATCGCTTGAATAAGCCCTAGCACAGCACCTAAAATACCAATGGTAGGGCTATAACCTCCCATTGCTTCATAGACACGCCCTGCCTCTAATAATCTATCGCGTTCAAGTAATAAGTCTATTTCGAGTGTGTCTCGTAATTTTTGCTCAGAACAACCATCAACCAATAAACCAAGCCCTTTGGCGGCATAAATATCAGGATGAATAAACGCTTCGTTTTCTAGTGCCAAATAGCCTTCTTGACGGGCTTTGTGCGACCAGCGTTTAACTTGCTCAATTGCTTCGTCTATATCGTATTGTGGAGCGAAAAAAACCCAATGGCTTATTTTTAGCATTTTTTTAAAGGTGCTTGCAGATGTTTGTAACATCACAGCACCCAATGTGCCACCAAGCACTATAACGAGCGCAGGGACATTAAATAATGCAGATGCAACGCCCCCTTCCAAAGAGTAACCAATTGCTATAGATCCTAGCGCAATAAGTAGCCCTAGAATAGAAAGCTTATCCACAGCCAGTTTCTCTTTTTATTCTCGCAGCAACGTCATCAAGCGCTAAGATCTCACTGGCTAGCCCTGCATTTACTAATGCTTGTGGCATACCATAAACGACACAACTATTTTCATCTTGTGCCCAAATCGTTGCACCCGTTTGTTTGAGCATTCTTGCTCCATCACGCCCATCAGCTCCCATACCAGTCAACACTATTGCTAACACATCGCCTTGATAAGCTTTCGCTACACTTGCAAATGTTACATCGACGCTTGGTTTATAAGTGATTCGCTCGCTTTGATCTTCAAAAACTCTCAACGTTTTTGCAGCTCCACGCCCCTCAACCATCATTTGCTGACCACCGGGTGCTAAATAAGCCGTTCCAGCTTGTAAACGATCGCCTTGTTGTGCTTCTTTTACTTTAATTTTGCATAAGCTATTTAAGCGCGTCGCAAATGCCGGTGTAAATGCCGCAGGCATATGTTGAATCAATAAAATAGGGTGCGGGAAGTTAGCTGGTAACTGAGTTAAAATAGTTTGCAGTGCCACAGGCCCACCAGTGGATGTGCCAATCGCAAGTAGTTGATAATGTTTACCGCTAGTGCGAATTGTTGAAGCATTTACTGATGACTTAGGCTGCACTGCTGAGCGTTGAAAGCTTCTATCTGGCTGGCGTATATTAGTGTCTTTAGCAACTATTGATGGCTTTATACTCGGCGCTGGGGATGTTGGTGCTAGCTTAGCTGGAACTAAAGGTTTAAATGAACGAGGGATACGACGACGGCCAATCTCTTTTACTTTTGTTTGTAAAAGCTTTATTGCATCATCATTATTACGAGCAATGTCTTCAAACTTTTTAGGTAAAAAGTCCATTGCTCCAGCATCTAGCGCATCGAGTGTTGCTGTAGCACCATCACGCGTTAGCGATGAAAACATTAAAATAGGGGTTGGATTGCTTGCCATTATTTCTTTAACAGCACTGATACCATCTAAAACCGGCATCTCAACATCCATTGTGATCATATCAGGGCGTAATTGCTCAGTTTTTTCAACAGCTTCTCGACCATTTACAGCAAAGCCAATTACTTTAATATCGTTATCTTGTTCGAGAATTTCGCTTACTCTACGGCGAAAAAAGCTTGAATCATCAACAACTAAGACTTTAACAACCATTGAGCTCTCTTATTTAGTTTAGACGTAGGTGTAGTGCATACTACACCTACTTATTGTCAGTTCGCGTAATGTTTTAGCATACTTGGAACATCTAAAATTAATGCAATGCCACCATCAGACGTTATTGTAGCGCCAGCCATTCCGGGAGTGCCTTGTAATAAAGCGTCAAGTGGTTTGATTACAACCTCTTCTTGCCCTATTAACGAGTCCACTACAAAACCAACTTGCTGCGTGCCTATTTGAACAATAACGACATGACCTTGATCTTTACGTAGAGAACGATCGGCCCCTTTTACAAGCCAATGTTCCAAGTAGAACAATGGAACCGCTTTTTTGCGGACAATAACGGTTAACTGGCCATTAACAACATTTGTTTTAGTTAAATCAAAGTGGAATATTTCACTAACACCAGCAAGTGGTAATGCAAATGTCTGTGCACCAACAACAACCATTAACGTTGGAAGTATTGCGAGCGTTAACGGTACTTTAATCTCTAATGTTGTACCAACACCTAACTCTGATTCAATACTTACAGAACCGTTAAGCTGGGTGATTTTTGTTTTTACAACATCCATTCCAACACCACGTCCGGAAATATCCGAAATTTCTTCTTTTGTTGAAAAGCCTGGTGCAAAAATTAAGTTGTAAGCTTCAGTGTTTGAAAGCCGACTTGCTTGGTCATGATCAAGTACACCTTTAGCTATTGCTATTTTCTTGAGTTTCTCAGCATCCATACCTGCACCATCATCTTTGATAGTAAGCAAAATATGGTCGCCTTGTTGAGACGCTGATAACGTAACAGTACCTGTTCTTGATTTTCCAGATGCTTCACGTACATCTGGCATTTCAATGCCGTGATCGACTGAGTTTCTGACCAAATGCACGAGCGGATCGGCTAACGCTTCAACCAAGTTTTTATCTAAATCAGTTTCTTCGCCGACCAGTAATAAATTGATATCTTTATTTAAGCTTCTTGCCAAGTCACGAACAACTCGAGGAAAACGTCCAAATACTTTTTTGATCGGTTGCATGCGGGTTTGCATAACCGCACCTTGAATATCGGCGGTTACAACATCTAAATTTGATATTGCTTTACCCATCGCTTCACTTTCAGAATTGGTGGCCAAACTAACGAGGCGATTTCTCACGAGCACTAGCTCACCAACCATATTCATAATTTGGTCAAGGCGCTTAGTATCTACGCGTACGGTAGTTTCAGCTGCGGGCGCGACTGCCTTCTTCGGAGCTGCGGCTGGGCTTGGGACTGCAGGACTTGGTGCTTTTGCTTCAGGCTTATTAGCGGGCTTACTAACAGGGGCAGGCTCAACTTTCTTTGCCTGAACAGCCGGTTTTGGAGGTGCAGGTTTTGCAGCAACGGGCTGATTACTTTCTACAGATTTAGGTGCGCTGCCTTTGCCATGTAATTCATCTAATAGAGATTCAAATTCTGCGTCGCTAATATCATCATCAGAAGAGCCTGAGTTATTGGCGACTGGCGCTGTTTCTTGCGGTGTATGCGAAGCAACTGGTTCATTTTTTTGTACATCAACAGTGCCAAAACTACCAACACCATGTAGCTCATCTAATAAATTATCAAACTCGTCGTCAGTGATGTCACTACTAGAAGTAGTACTTACAGGTTTCTTAGTCTCAGAGCTTTGGTTATTACCATGCAGTTCATCAAGTAAGTTTTCGAATTCATCTTCTGTAATTTCATCAATTTGTGACTCAGCAGCTGGCGAAGCCGAACTACTAAATAATTCATCGAATGCAAATGGGTCGTCGTCAGGGCTTTGTGAGCTGATAGTGTTATTGTCACCGTTTTCTGTGGCAACGACATCAGCCTGTTCAGGTTCGCCTGCTGTAATTTCAGAAGAAGCTCCAGATAACTCATCTTCCGTTGGAGGTAACCCTAATTTATGTAGGACTTCAAGTAATTGAGGATCTGCAGGCTCAGGCTTATCACGGTTTTGAATTGTCGCAAACATTTCATTAATGGTGTCTAATGCTTGTAAGATAACATCCATTAATTCAGAGTTTACAGTTCGAACGCCCTGTCTGAGCAAATCAAATACATTTTCTGCACCATGACAAGCATCAACAAGCTCTGTCATAGCTAAAAATCCGGCACCGCCTTTTACTGTATGAAAGCCTCGAAATATAGCATTTAATAGTTCGGTATCTTCTGGATTATTTTCCAGTTCAACTAACTGTTCGGATAGAAGTTCAAGAATTTCTCCTGCTTCTACAAGAAAGTCTTGTAAAATATCTTCATCGACTTCAAACATGCAGTTACTCTCCTCTTAGAAGCCCAAACTTGATAAAAGATCATCGACTTCATCTTGATCAGACACAACATCATTACGCGATTCTTTATCAATAATAGGGCCCTCGGGACCTGCTAATGTTTGTACGGCAATCGGTTCTTCTGTTTTTTGTTGTTCTACTATATTAACTGTACCCACATCCTGCGCAGAAAACGCAGTGAGTAGATGAAGTAAGCTTTCTTCTACTTCTCTTACAAGCTCAATTACTCGACGAATAACTTGACCAGTCAAATCTTGATAATCTTGCGCCATTAAAACATTTGTCATTAAATTTTGTAATTCATCTGTTTTATTGTGTGAGTTACTCATAAACTTATCTATGCTGTGGCACAGAGTTTTAAACTCACCAAGCTCTATATCCCGACTCATTAACCGATCCCATGTCGGTTTAATGGCTGCTATCTCACCCGCTAACTCCTGAGTTATAGGGAGACTTGCCTCAACCGCATCCATGGTTTTATTTGCAGCATTCTCTGTCAACTCCATGACATAACTAAGTCGTTTTTTAGCATCAGGAATTGCATCGTTTGTTAAGTTTGTTAAACGCGAATCTAGTTCAAAGCCTTTTAGAGCTTCATGTAACTGACGCGTTAACTTGCCAACTTCAGCAAATATCTCTGACTGCTCTTTAGACGCTGTATCTAAAATTAATTGATCAGCTTTATCTTGCTCGTCGTTTTCTAAAAAAACAACGAGTTGACGCGCTTGTTCTAAAGTTATTCGAGGCGCAGCAGGTGCTGACATAAGCCTCTCCCTATAATTAACCTAAGCGTTCAAACACTTTTTCTAATTTGGTCTTCAATGTGCCAGCTGTAAATGGTTTTACAATATAGCCATTAACACCAGCTTGAGCAGCAGCTATTATCTGTTCTTTTTTAGCTTCAGCCGTTACCATTAAAACAGGGAGATGTTTTAACTTGTCATCCGCCCTAATTGCCCTTAAAAGGTCAATACCCTGCATACCTGGCATGTTCCAATCCGTCACGACAAAATCAAAAGACTGATTTTGTAGCATTGGTAAAGCAGTCGAACCATCATCTGCTTCTTGAACATTCGTAAAGCCTAAATCACGCAATAAATTCTTAATAATACGTCTCATTGTTGAAAAATCGTCAACAACAAGAATTTTCATGTTTTTATCCAAAACATCCTCCAGTGAGGTCTTAACCTTTATTTACTTACTACTAGTTTATCCAGTCATTGATTTTTGCTTTTAGCTTAATCATCGCCTGACCATGTATCTGACTCACACGCGACTCACTAACATCGAGTATATGCCCAATCTCTTTTAAATTCATTTCATCGTTATAGTACAAAGATAACACCATAGCATCTCGCTCTGGTAATGATTTTATTGCACTTAATAAAGACTCATTAAATCGTTCATTTTTAACATTATTAAAAGGTTTGTCTAGTGTTAAATCTTGACCCGCTGGAGTTATGACATCTTCATCAATTCCAAGGTCTTCTATACCCAACACTTTACTTGCATTTACATCGTTTAAAATATGATGGTACTCATTTAACGAAATATCAAGTTTTTCAGCAACTTCTATATCTGTAGGTTCACGATTTAAGTTTTTTTCTAATTCGTTTATCGTTTCAGCAACAAGACGACTTTTGCGATGCACAGAACGCGGAGCCCAGTCACCACGGCGCATTTCATCTAGCATAGCGCCACGGATGCGAATACCTGCAAACGTTTCAAAGCTTGCGCCTTTAGTTGCATCAAAGTTTTTTGACGCTTCAATCAGTCCTATCATACCCGATTGAATTAAATCATCGAGTTGTACACTTGGAGGTAGACGAGCAATTAAGTGACATGCCACTTTTTTAACCAGTGACGCATGTTTCTCAACAATCACATTTAAATTTTGTGTTGATTGATATCCCATAGCTCTATTTACCAATGTTGTCATAATTAGCCGTTAACCAGCTTCTCAATGAAAAACTCTAAATGCCCTGACGGTTGATTCGGTATTGGCCATTTGACCGCTTTTGTTGCCAGAGCTCGAAAAGCCACTGAAGCTGGAGAGCTTGGAAACAACTCCACAATAACTTTCTGCCGACGTGTCGCTTTACGCATATTTTCATCGTAAGGTATCGTTGCAGCTAGCTCCATAGAAATATCTAGGAAACGATCTGTTACTTTAGATAACTTTGCAAACAATTCTTGGCCTTCGCGAAGGCTGCGAACCATATTTGCAACAATTTTAAATTTATACACACCGTGCTCACGGCTTAATACTTTAATAAGTGCATACGCATCTGTTATTGATGTTGGTTCGTCACACACGACGACCATTACATCTTGTGCTGCACGAGAAAAGCTCAGCACCATATCGGAAATGCCGGCGGCGGTGTCTACTATCAATATATCAAATTCGGTATTTAATTCGCTAAAGGCACGAATAAGACCCGCGTGTTCAGAAGGTGATAATTCAACCATGTTTTGCGAACCCGACGTTGCAGGGACAATTTTAATCCCAGCAGGACCTTCAACTAAAATCTCATCCAGTTCGCATTCACCAGATAATACATGCGATAAATTGCGCTCAACACGAAGCCCAAGCATCACATCACAATTTGCTAAACCTAAGTCGGCATCAAGAACTAAAACTCGCTTACCTTGTTGACCTAATGCAATTGCAGTATTTAGTGAAACATTTGTTTTACCTACTCCACCTTTACCACCGGTCACAGCGATAACTTTTACGCCGTTATTATTGTTTTGACTCATTTTTCGCAGGCCGCTTGCTTGATCTAATACTGTGTTAATCATACATCCCTACTGTGTTCGACGCCACTGATTGATGTCGTGAATGTTGTGATTTTATTCTTTTTAAATATAATTGCTCAGCTTTTTTTACTAGTTTTTCTGAATTCGCAACGCGAATGTCCTCTGGTACTCGCTGACCATTAGTAAGATAACCTATTGGAAGACGATTTTGAATCGCAATACTAATAATCTCACCTAAACTTAACGATTCATCTAATTTAGTAAAAATACAACCACTTAACTGTACTTTTTTGAAATGTCTTACCGTTTCTTGTAATACATTAATTTGTGCTGTGGCACTTAATACTAAATAATTACGAATATCGACACGTTGATTACGCATTAACGTATTTAATTGCTCGGTTAAACGCAAATCACGCTGGCTCATTCCTGCGGTGTCAATTAATACTAGACGTTTATTTCGTAAATGATATAAAACTTCAGCCAATTCATTAGCATCTTTAACTTGCTTTACGCTACACCCTATAATTCGGCCATATGTTGCTAGTTGCTCGTATGCACCAATTCTGTAGGTGTCCGTAGTGATTAACGCAACTTTATCAGCGCCATACTTTTGCGCACCAAGTGCAGCAAGTTTTGCGACAGTTGTTGTTTTACCCACTCCCGTTGGGCCGACTAATGCGTAAACTCCACCTTGACGCAGTATTTCGTTGTTCGTGGTTTGCATTTGATCTTCAACCATCGCTAATAAAGCTTTCCAACCTTGCTGGCGAGAAACATCATCAGGTACAAAACACGCCATTTGCTCAGCAACATCTTTGCCTATTCCCATGCCAATTAAACGATCAATCATGCATGCACGCGTTGGATCACGTCGCGCCATATCTTGTTGCATTAAACCTGAGACTTGGTGCTCTAATAGCTGACGAATTGCATTCATTTCTTCACGCATAGATGTCATCTCTAAGCTTTCATTATTTTTAGCTTGCTGACGAGGTGCTATCGGGCTTTCAAGGTCATCAAAATCACTTTCTAAATCATCAAAACCTAAGCTATCAGCTTGTGTTTGAGGGCGTATCGGCGCTGTATTTTCATGTGAAAACATATTTTTAGGACGTTGTTTAGCTACAGGTTCTTGATAATTTTCGGTAGTATCAATTCCCGATTGTGAAAACATTGAAGCTAGCTCAGGTGAACGAGGTCGAGGTGATTGGCGTTCCAATAATGCTTCTAAACTATCTGCAACTTTAGCCTGTGGTGAAGGCTGTGCACGCTGTGGTTCCGGTTTTATAAAATTGTGCGTATTTTGCGATTGCGCTAAATGATTAGAGCGCTCTGTTGCTGTATTTTGAGACTGAGCAACTGGTTTTGGGGCCGTTTTTTCATAATCAACAGCTGCCACAATTTCGACACCGTTAGCTAGTTTTTTATTTGACATGATAACCGCATCAACACCGAGTTCATCTTTAACTTCTTTAAGTACTGTGCGCATATCTTTAGCAAAAAAACGTTTAATTTTCATGGTTTAACCCCTGTTTAAATCTTATTGTTGGCCTACCGAGCTAACAATCTTAATCTGTCTTTCATCTGGTACCTCTTGATAAGACATCACTCTCAATCCTGGAATGGTGTACTTAACAAAACGAGATAACACAGTGCGTAACATTCCTGACGTTAGCAATATTGAAGGTTCACCAGCCATTTCTTGATTTTGATGCGCTTCATTTAATGAAATTTGAAGTCGCTCAGCAAGACCTGGTTCTATTCCGGCACCTTCGTCACCTGCATTCTGCAATGACTGATGCAACATCTGTTCCAACTCCGGCGCCAAGGTTATGACAGGGATCTCTGAAGACATACCCACCGCATCTTGAACGATAAGTCTACGTAACGAAATACGCACCGCAGCCGTTAATACATCAGGGTCTTGGCTACGAGGACCATACTCTACAAGGGTTTGTACAATTGAACGCATATCGCGTATTGCGACTCCTTCATTTAATAAATTTTGTAATACTTTTACAATAACGGTTAATGGCAGTACGTCAGGCACAAGCCCTTCAACTAAACGAGGGTGGCTCTTGCCCAACATATCTAGTAGGTTTTGAACTTCTTCGTGACCTAATAACAATGCCGCACTGTTTGTTAGTAATTGACTTATATGTGTTGCCACTACTGTCGCTGAGTCAACCACGGTATAGCCTAACGATTGTGCTTCATCTTTTTGATCTGGCTTGATCCAAACAGCATCGAGTCCAAATGCAGGGTCTTTAGTCTCAACGCCTTTAATAGGGCCAAATACTTGCCCTGGGTTAATCGCTAACTCATCACCATGCTTGAGCTCACCCTCACCTGTCGAAACCCCCATCAACGTTATTCTGTATGCATTAGGGTCAAGCTCCAAGTTATCGCGTATATGAACTGGTGGAACTAAAAAGCCCAATTCTTGAGATAGCTTTTTACGTACACCTTTTATACGATTGAGCAGCTCACCACCTTGTGATTGATCAACGAGTGGAATAAGTCTATAGCCAACTTCTAAGCCAATTACGTCAACTTGCTGAACATCATCCCAACCAAGTTCTTTTTGCTCTTGTTTATTGGCAATGCCAGTACCAGCAGCACCATTTACAGCCTCTTCCTCTATAGCGGCAGCCGCTTTTAGTTTACTTTGTTGTGTGTAATAAGCTAAGTACCCTAAAAGCGCGCCTAAGCTTAAAAAAGCAAAATGTGGCATGCCAGGTACTAAGCCCATTATTATTAATATACCTGAGGCGATAAATAATGACTTTTCATTACCGAGTTGTTTCTTAAATTGATCGCCCATATTGAGCGACTCATTTTGACGTGTTACAACAATTGCAGTACCAATTGAGAGTAATAAAGAAGGAAGTTGAGCTACTAATCCATCCCCGATGGTAAGTAACGTATACACTTCCATTGCGTTACTAAAGCTTAAATTATGCTGGATCATACCAACAAATAAACCACCAACAATATTAATAATCAAAATGATGATACCCGCAATAGCATCACCTTTTACAAACTTACTCGCACCATCCATTGAACCGTAAAAATCGGCTTCTCGTGTGACTTCTTCGCGGCGATCTCGTGCTTGCTCTGCGCTAATAAAACCCGCATTTAAATCCGCGTCAATCGCCATTTGTTTACCTGGCATTGCATCAAGGGTAAAACGTGCCGATACCTCAGAGATACGCCCTGCACCTTTGGTAATTACGACAAAGTTAATAATAATTAGAATTAAGAATACAACCAAACCAACCGCGTAATTACCACCAATAACAACAGAGCCAAAGGCCTCAATTACTTTACCTGCAGCATCGCCGCCATTGTGACCTTCAAGTAGTACTACCCGCGTACTGGCGACATTGAGTGCTAAGCGCATAATTGTTGCGATTAGGAGTACGGCTGGAAACATACCAAACTCAACTGGTTTCATCGTATAAACTGTAACCAGCAATACAACCAAAGCGAGCGCTATGTTGAACGAAAAAAGAATATCAAGTAAAAATGGCGGTAAGGGTAAAATCACCATTCCCAAAGCAGCAAGTACAAGCAAAGGGGTACCTACCCCTTTAGCATATTCTTTTTTATCTTTGTTAAGTTGTTGTAATACCGCTTTAAAACTCATAATTCTACAATTTCAAAAAATTGACACTGCATAGAATTAGCAATAACTATTCCAAGTTACCAAGTTAACCTGAGCTCTGGATAATAAATCTATCTCAACCAGCTATTTTAATACCTATAGGCATCGGGGATAGGCAGTTTATTATTGAGTTTGGTTGGACGTTTTCCACGCCCTTTATTAAAGCGCTTAAGTTGAAAAACATACGCTAAGACTTGAGCTACAGCGGTAAATAATTGATCGGGGATTTGATCGCCTACCTCAGCTGTATGATAAAGAGCTCGAGTGAGCATAGGGGACTCTACAATGGGTACTTCGTTGCCGATTGCGACCTTACGAATCTGCATCGCCATTTCATCAATGCCTTTGGCTAGCACAATGGGCGCTCCTGCACGCTCTGTGTCGTATTTTAGCGCCACAGAATAATGTGTTGGGTTGGTAACAATAACATCAGCGTCAGGTACGTCTTGCATCATTCGCTTTTGCGACATTTGTCTTTGCGTTTGCCTTATGCGTGCTTTTATTTGAGGATCACCTTCTGAATTTTTATATTCGTCTTTAACTTCTTGCAACGTCATTTTTAGTTGTTTGTTATGATTGTAGCTTTGAAATGGCGCATCAATAGCTGCAATAATAATTAAAGTGCACGATAGACCCAAAAACATCCATGCCAAAATTTCCAGAGCATGAATAATATTACCTGGCGTATTCTCTACGCTTAAATGTAGTATTTCATCAAAAAATGTATTAATTAAAAACACAGCAAAGCTGGCTACTAAACCGAATTTTAAAAGTGATTTTACAAGTTCAACAGCCGCTTGCGACCCAAACATGCGTTTAAAACCTTTCATAGGCGACATTTTACTTGCTTTAGGTGCCGCCGCGCCCCAACTGAAATTAAAGCCACCTAACAAGGTGTTACCAATAAATGCAGCTAAGACAATTATAAATACAAACATGCCCATCGGGAAAATTAAAGCATCCGAAACCTCCCCCCATACAGCAAACATTTTAGTTGTATCGTATGTTTCATTTCGATTCAAACTAAGCATGCGTCCCATTATATTGTACAAACCTTTGCCTATTTCTGGTCCGTACATTAATAACGAAATTGCAGAGAAAATTAAAACAAACATGGTTCCGAGTTCTTTAGAGCGTGCTATTTGGCCCTTTTTTTTCGACTCATCAATTTTTTTCGATGTGGGTTCTTCTGTTTTTTCTTGTCCTGAATCTTCAGACATTAGGCTCTCCTATGGCGAACAGCCAACTAAAGTACACATTAACTCAATCATTTTGAGCCATTGATATTCGAACTGAAAAATAAAGTTACCTAACGTAGCCCAAATAATAATAAGCCCCGCCACAAGCGTTAGTGGAAAGCCAATAGAAAAGATATTCAATTGTGGTGCCGCACGCGTCATAATGCCAAACGACATATTAATAACCAGCATTGCAGTTAAGGGGGCAAGCGATAGTACCAAGGCCGTGCTAAACATCCAGCCACCCCACGTTACAATATCCCAATAGTGATCAACAGCCCACCAATTACCATCAACAGGTAACACTTCGAAACTATGGATAACCATTTGGATCATCATTAAATGACCATTAAATACAAAAAATAATAAAGTCGCTAAAATCAAATAAAATTGTCCAACAGCAGGTACACTCATACCATTGGAGGGATCAACAACTGAGGCGAAACCAAGGCCCGTTTGCATTGCTAATATTTGTCCTGCTAAAACAAATGTATTTAATAATAGCGTAGATGCAAACCCAATCGCCACACCAATCAGCAGTTGCTGGATCACAACTAAAATCATTTCAAAAGAAAATAAATTGGTAAATGTCGCAGGAGGAAGGTTAGGCAAAGCAACAAGAGTAACGACAACCGCTAAACCCACTTTTATTCGTGTGGGTACATTTTTAGCGCCTAAACCCGCCATCACCATTATCATTGAGCTTATTCGTACTAGCGGTAATAAAAAGTCACTCAACCATTGAATGATTACTGAAAATGGCAGCTCCATAGTTAGCCTGCAATTTCAGGGATGATCATGACTAATCGAGTAAAAAAGTCCATGAGTTCCTGCGTAAGCCAGTGACCTCCAACAATGAGTGCGCTGATAGTTATTAGCAAACGAGGTAAAAAGCTCAGCGTTTGTTCATTAATTGACGTCGCCGCCTGAAATACAGCAACCACCAAACCAATAATTAAACCAGGTACCACAATTGCAGAAACCAGTTTGATAACTAAAAATAGTGCATCACTCAGAATATCAACAAAAATTTCCGGTTCCATGCTGACTCCTAGTTTTGTATTTGCTTTTTATTAAGCGTATTCACGTACCTAAACCAAAGCTTTTAGCTAACGTACCCATTACTAAACTCCAGCCATCTACTAGCACAAATAGCATTATTTTAAACGGTAAAGAAACAATCATTGGCGATAACATCATCATACCCATGGCCATTAAAACTGAGGCGACCACTAAATCAACAATTAGGAAAGGAATAAAAAACATAAAACCGATAATAAAGGCGGTTTGCAACTCACTGGTTACAAATGCAGGTATTAATACAATTAATGGGGCTGCTTCTGGTGAATCTAATTGATCGTGCCCCGCTATTTTTGCAAATGTTTCTAAGTCTTTAAGACGAACTTGAGAAAGCATAAATGCTTTCATCGGCTCTTTAGCAAGTTCTAAGGCCTCTAATGAGGTTACCTTCTCACTTAAATATGGCTCTATGGCGCGTTCATTAATTTTTTCATAAATGGGCGACATGATAAAAATACTTAAAAAAAGCGACATACCTAATAGAACTTGATTTGATGGTGTTTGCTGCAAACCAATAGCTTGGCGCAAAATAGCGAGTACAACAATAATACGTGTAAATGATGTCATCATAATTATGGCAGCGGGTATAAAACTCAACGCCGTCATAATGGCTAAAACTTGCAATGTTACTGAGTAATCTTGCGTGCCATCTGCGTTTGTTGTAATTGTTAGCGCATCAAGGCCTTCTGCACTTGCACTGGGAACAAACACAATGGCAATAAAAATAAGTAGCCATTTTATCATAGTGTTATTTCTTTTTATTTTGATTTACTTGTGGGTTTAAAAGCTTGCCAAATCGCTTAGCGAGCTCTGGTAATTCTTTTTCTGTTAAAGGTGTTTCTAATTTATGCAAATAATTAATATTTTGTGGGGTAACCCCTAGCAAATGTTGCGTATTATCTATTTCAATAACCAGTAAACGCTCTCGCGAGCCCAGTGGTAAGCTCCGAATAACTTTAAATTCATCACTATTGACTAAATTAGGATTTAGTTTTTTTACAAAATAAGCCAGTACGAGTATAAGTACTAGCACTGCAGCTAATGAAAGCACCATCGAGAGTATGTCCCCAGATGGGGCTGCGGTATCTGCGGCAGGAAAAACTGAATTTGCTAATGCAATCAAACTACTCATCGTAACTTTTTAATCCGTTCAACTTGACTAACAACATCTGTCAATCTGATACCAAATTTATCGTTAACAACAACAACTTCACCATGCGCTATTAGTGTGCCATTAACAAGTACATCAAGAGGCTCACCAGCGACTCGATCTAGTTCTACAACGGATCCTTGGTTAAGTTGCAATAAATTACGTATATTAATTTTAGAGCGCCCTACTTCCATAGAAATAGTAACGGGGATATCTAAAATCGTATCAAGTTTACGCTTTTCATCACCACTTAGCTCATGTCGTTCATCACTTAACTCATCGAGTTCAGCAACGTGTGCTTCATCTGCACTCTCCTCTGGAATCTCAGCCTCAGCTAATGCTGCTGCCCATTCATCCATAGTATCTTGGTCATCACTCATACTTTTCGCCTTTTAGTAAATTACCAGTCTAAGTCTACACCCTCAGAGAGGTGTAAATCATCTTCTAGTTCTGCTAATTCTGCATCCGAATCAATTTTCTTGCCGCCTTTGGTAAATACATGCAGCTCAGACTTAACTGAATCAGGACGTTTAATTTTTTCGCTAATTTGTAGGGCAACATTGTCGCGAGAACGACCCATCTTCGCCCTAAATGTAGGTAACTCTTCAACAAATACGGTTATGTGCTCTGGCATTTCAACCGGAATTATGTCGCCCGCTTTAAGCTCCATTATTTGTGCTAAGGTTAAATCGACTTCTAGTAACTGAGTCGATAAGCCAACCTCTACATCCATAATTTCATCACGCAGCGCTTTGCTCCAGCGTAGATCGGTATCTTCAGTGTCTGATTGAACACCCGCATCCAATAGCTCTCTAATTGGCTCAAGCATTGAATAAGGAAGCGCAATATGAAAGTCGCCGCCACCGCCATCAAGCTCAATATGAAAAGAGCTAATAACAACAACCTCGGTTGGACTTACAATATTAGCCATTGCTGGATTTACTTCAGAATCCAGATACTCAAATGAGACATCCATAACCGGCGCCCATGCTTCTTTATAATCTTCAAAAATTATTTTAAGTAGCATTTGCACTATACGACGTTCTGTTGGCGTAAATTCACGCCCTTCTATTTTGGCGTGATAGCGTCCATCACCACCAAAAAAGTTATCAACCAAAATAAACACAAGACGTGCTTCCATGGTGATAAGCCCAGTTCCTTTTAGTGGTCTGAAACGCACCATATTTAAACTAGTAGGTACGAATAGCGTATGGACGTACTCACCAAATTTAATCATTTGAACGCCGTTGATAGACACTTCAGCAGTGCGGCGCATCATGTTAAATAAGCTAATTCGCATATGCCTTGCAAAACGTTCATTAACAATTTCGAGTGTCGGCATGCGACCACGTACGATCCGGTCTTGGGAAGAAAAGTCGTACTGAAGTGTACCCCCTCCACCATCTTCACCGTCGTGTATATCTTCCTCTTCAACATCATCAACACCGTGTAATAGCGCATCAATTTCGTCTTGGGATAATAAATCGCTCACACTAACCCCTTATTGCATCACAAAGCCGGTAAATAACACCCGCTCTATTACTTTGCTACCTTCAACATCGATTAACGCAGCTTGCACTTTTTCCAGAGCTGCAAAACGAAGTGTTTCTTTACCTGCACTTGTGCTTAACTCATCAGCGGTGGTCGTTGAAAAAATACTAAGTAGCTTTCCTTCAATAAGTGGAATATGTTTTTTTGCAGTTTCTTCATTAACACTACCACGTACCAAAAGTTGTACTTTAACTTGTACTATTCTATCTCTACTTGAACCAGGTACATTAAATACAAATGGTCTTGGCATGGCGACATATAACGCAGTCCCGACCTCTGCTGATGAACTAGCCGTATCAGCAGGAGCATCAGTGGCCGCAGCTGTCTCTTTGTTTACTGCTTCTGCAGGAGCGTCAGAACCTGACATTAAAAAATAACCTGCAATGCCACCGACAACAAGTAAAGCGGCTGCGATGATTATTATGAGTTTCTTTTTACTTTTACCTGTTTCTTCTATTTCTAAATTAGTGTCTTCAGCCATTGTATTTCCTTTATCCGCAAAGGTATTTACTTGTTTTAACTATTATAATAGCAGCACTTAGGCATAGTAATCTATTGATGATGACGTTTGTTGTCGAGAAGTTTCAACGCCATTGCCCACTTGTTCATCATTTTCGTCATTAACTGAATCTTTATTAGCCAATCTGCCTTGGCCATTCTCTTCGCTTTGATCTGCGCCACTGCCTGAGTCACCATAAGAAATAGTACTCTCTCCCATTTCAATACCTTGCTGCGCAAGCATTTCACGTAAACGCGGTAAAGATTGCTCTAACGCCTCTTTTGCTTGCTGGTTTTGTACAACAAAATTTATTTGAGCTTGTTCTGCATCACTTCTAATACGTATTTGCATACTGCCCATTTCGGGAGGATCAAGGCGTATCTCAGCTTCTTTATTGTTGATATTTAGCATAGAGCTCACACGCTCTTGAAGCAATTTTGCAGCATCACTTTTAACTATATTAATTGCCTGCATCACACCAGGATCAATACTTACCTGCTTGGTTTGAGCGGTACTTTGCAATTGCTGTGATTGCAAAGCTTGCATATCCGTTATTGATTGCTCATAGCTCAACGTATTGTAACTACTCAGCGTGCTCGCTTGTCCAGAACTAAATGCATTGGTGATCTGAGTAAACAGCTGCGTAGCACGGTTGGTTAATTGCTCCACAGTATTAGCGTTGTTGCGAGAACCTTCTTTAGCAGTGCCTTCTAATGGCTTGGCGAGTTCTTCGTTTTTAGCTGAGATAGCGGGTTTTGTTGATTCTTGAGTTTTATCATCAACTACAAATTTTTCGCTGTGTGTTTGAGAGTTACTGCCTGTATTTAACTTATCACTTACACCAGCAGCTATTGATGTTACTTTTACCGGTTGCGTCAGCGCTTCATCTATTGATGCCGTTAAGTCGTTAACCGTTTGTTTAAGCGAAGCTAATTCCTCGCCTTGAGGTTGCACACTTTTAATATAACTATTTAACTGAGAAACCAACGCCTGCTTTTCAGATTTTGTTAGTGCGTTAATTTCCAAATTAAAATTAGGCTTAGATTCAGGTTCAATAGACTCACTTTCATTTACATACTGCTCTATCATTTGCTTTAATGTAGCTACATTACTATTTGGCTTATCTAACGATTGAATTTGCGCGTTTAATTTATCAAGCTGACTAGGCGTCAAACTTTCAACTGATTTATCTAGCCCGCTCGTTGGCTTATGTTGATTAACAATAAGCTCTAATTCTTTGTTACCTTTAACTAACGCTTTTATTGGAGAGTCGACCTCTGTTAAAGGCTTTTTCTCAACGGCTATTTTTATATTGCTAGCTTGTTCATCTTGCAAGTTATCAGTATTTACTTTTTTTGATGAAATTATTACAGGTGTTGCATCTATAGGTGTTACATCATCAACCGGTTGCTTATTGTTCCCTTTTAAATCAACTTCTATTTTTTCGATAGCAGAACTATATTTTTTAACCGATGTATTAATTGTTTGGGCCGAATTAATTTGAGCTAGCAGTAAATCCCCAGGTAACAAAACGCCCTCATCTATTAATTCCTTATCTGTTAACTCTTTATCTATTAACTCTTTATCTGTTAACTCTTTATTGGGTAAATCATTATTGAGTAAATCATTGCCCTCAACACCCTTATTCTTATCATCTTTTTCTATATCAACAGAGATTTTATTAACCGTACTGTCATCACTCCTTTGTTGTTCAGAAGAGATCACAACCGTGTTTTGCGAGTCTATTTGAGCGTTAACATCAGTGTTGTTAGGCTGTTTAGATGATTGTTCGGCATGGTGCAATAAGTTTAAAAAACCAGAGTCTGAAGTGCTCTCTTTATCAACAGGTGTCTTGTCTTGATAAGCTGAATAAGAGTCTTGCTCAGATGTTGCTAAAGTTGAAATATTATTCATTGCCATAAATCACCCATAATATGCGGCAATGCGACACCGCACATTACCAAAAATTAAACCCTACTTAATATCTAAGCAATTAACATGCCTAACTTATAATGCTTTACGCCTTTGAAAAAACTGATTAGAAGCGAACTCATCTAGCATTTTCTGCTCGTTTTTAGCAATCAACACATCTGCTTTTAATTTCTGTTTCTCAATTAATTTTGCAACCGCTTTAGCTTTAATTTGTTGCTTTAACCATATCGCTTTACGTTGGGTTACCACTTGTTTTGCTGTATTAACAGTACTTCCTTGTTGGCGTATCGCCTCTTCTATTTTTGCAATAAAAGCATGGTATTGGCTAAACCCTTCACTCGATAAACCCGCTTGACCTTTTAGGTGTAGCTGCTGCGTGTATTCAAGTCTAAAGTCGTTTAAACCTCTTAATTTTTGTTGATTAGCCTGCAAGTTTTGATTAGCTTGCAAGTAGCTCATTCTCAACGTTTCTTCTTTGTCGTTTTCAAGTTTAAGTAATAAGTGCAATTTATTTTTTGCCATTATGCTTGCCCTAATAATTGCGCAAGACCTTCGAGACCGTCATCGTAACTAATTACGTCTCGCATACCTTGTTGTAAAAAAGCATTTACTCTTGGCATCATGTTAATAGCCTGATCAAGCATTTGATCAGTTCCTTTTTGGTAGGCACCTAAAGTAATCATATCTTTATTTTGTTGGTACATAGAATACACTTGTTTAAGCACCCTCGCTTGCTGCATATGCCGCTCAGAAACCACTTGAGGCATGACACGTGAGATTGATTTTTCAATGTCAATTGCTGGGTAATGACCACTGTCGGCTAAATCTCGCGACAATACGATATGACCATCTAAAATAGCTCGAGCAGCATCAGCAATAGGGTCTTGCATATCATCGCCTTCGCTCAATACCGTAAAAAAGGCGGTAATTGAACCTTGCCCTTCCCCCCCATTACCGGCTCGTTCCACCAGCGCAGGTAGCTTAGCAAATACCGATGGCGGATAGCCCTTTGTTGCGGGCGGCTCGCCAACAGCAAGCGCTATTTCACGCTGAGCCATCGCGTAGCGAGTAACCGAATCGAGTAATAACAGTACATTTAAACCTTGATCACGAAAGTATTCAGCGATAGTTACGGCACTTTCACAGCCTTTTAAACGCATTAGCGGGGATGAATCAGCAGGTGCTGCAACAACAACTGAGCGTTTGCGCCCTTCAACACCGAGTATTTCTTCAATAAACTCTTTTACTTCACGGCCACGTTCGCCTACAAGTCCAACCACAATGACATCAGCTTCACTGCCACGAGTCATCATACCAAGCAATACAGATTTACCCACACCAGAGCCTGCAAACAAACCCATTCGCTGGCCTTGACCTACGGTAATGACAGAATTTATTGCGCGCACGCCTACATCCATCGGCTGGCTTATTGGTCTTCTCGAAAGTGGATTTATTGTATTTTGTGCAAATTTTAAATGGTGTTCAGCATTAATACTACCTAGGCCATCAAGCGGACGACCTAAGCCATCAACCACACGCCCTAGTAAACTCATGCCCACAGGGAGGCCTAAATTATTGACTTGAGGAATTACACGAGCCCCGGGTAATACGCCTGAGATATGATCATTTGGCATTAAATAGAGTGTTTGGTCATTAAAACCTACTATTTCAGCATCAACAAACCCATTTAAAGTTTCTATTTTACACTGGCTACCAACAGGTGCACGCAGGCCTTTAGCTTCAAGTGTAAGGCCTACAACTCGAGTTAAAATACCCGCGACAGCAGGTGTAGGGGCTTTAATGTGTTGTTGATATTTAGATAAGCGTTCGCTTAACGATGCATTTTGAGCTGACATAGCGCGCCAAAATAATAGTTATATACCACTACTATGCAAAAAACTATCCAACGTTTCTTTGACACGGGTTTTTAGTGTCATATCAAGTGATGATTGCGTTGTTTTAACTTCACAGCCACCGCGTTCGAGGCTTGGCTGCGAAATTAACTGCCAATTATTATCTGTGATTACTTGCTCGCCATAACTTTCTTTGATGAAATCAAGATCGTCAGGGTGCAAATGAATTTTTACTTTTTCTTGCTCTACATTAAGCGAATCAATACTTTGCTTTAGTGTATGTAAAATAATGCTAGGCGACATTTTTACCTCTTGGTAAATTAATGCTTCAGCTAGCATAACCGCTAACTGTACAAGCTGTTTTTCAGCTTGCTCATCGACTTTATTTAACGGGTTTGTTAAATTATCTAGCATTGTACGTAAATTAGTTAATTGCTCTTCAATTAGCGGCTTTACATCTTCGTGGCCTTGGGCTTTACCAAGCTCTAAGCCTTCTTTGTGGCCGGCTTCTTTACCCTCAGTAACACCTTTGTCAAAACCATCAATATAACCTTGCTCATGTCCTTGCTTTATTCCCTCTTCGTACGCATCTTGCCTAATTCGTTCAAGCTCAGCCATCGTAAGAGAAGGAAGTTCAGGTTCTTGTGGCTCTTCTTCCTCTGGCATCTCTTGTGCCATTTCTTTTCTGTATAATTCTGAAAGTGGCGTACCGTAGGCTGTAGAGCGATTGCCAAAACTTTTTTCATCCGGCGCAACATCTGGTATCGGCCAATTTTTTAACAGTGCATCAGCTTCATCAGCATGCAGTGGCCGTCCTTTTAATTTACTCATGGTTTACAAGAACTCCTCACCACCGCCGCCACCAAGCTGAATTTCGCCTGAGTCAGATAAACGCCTTGCTGTTGATAATATCTCTTTTTGCGCGGCTTCAACTTCACTAATTCGCACTGGTGCCATTGCTTCTAAATCATCAGCAAGCATTTCTGCCGCACGTTTAGACATATTACCCAGTATTTTTTCTTTAAGTGCGTCGTCGGTACCTTTAATCGCTTTCATTAATACATCTTGCTGTACTTCGCGCAGTATTGCTTGAATACCCCGATCATCAACATCCATTAGATTTTCAAATACAAACATCAAGTCTTGAATTTGCTGCGACATTTCTTCATCGTGCTCACGAATTGAATCCATTAACTGCCCTTCCACGTTAGTGTCTAGGTAGTTCATGATATCTGCTGCCGCTTTTAAGCCGCCCATTTTGGCCGCTTGTGCACCGGCTTGACCGGCAAATTGTTTTTCCATAATCTCATTAAGTTCTTGCAATGCAGCTGGTTGTACTTCTTCAAGATTAGCAATACGCATTGTTAAATCTAAACGTACTTTTTCAGGGAATTGAGCGAGTATTTCAGCTGATTGCTCCGGTTCTAAGTAGGATAAAACAATCGTTTGAATTTGCGGATGTTCGTTACGAATAATGTTCGCCACTTGCTTTGAGTCCATCCACTTTAATGAATCAAGACCTTTAGCGCCTGAGCCCATTACAATTTGATCAATGAGACTTGCCGCTTTATCTTCACCTAGTGCTGCAGTAAGCGCCTTCTTAATAAAGTCCTCTGATTGAAAACCTATAGTACTAAAGCTTTGAATTTGTTCTATAAATAAGTTGTGAACAGCACTTATTTTGGCTTGCGACAAGTCATCTAAACTTGCCATTGCCATCCCTACTTTTTGCACTTGCTTAGGCTCAAGGTGTTTGAGTATTTGTGCGGCATCCTCCTCGGTTAAACTTAAAAGTAATATAGCCGCTTTATCTACACCATCTAGCTTATCAACATCAAATGCTGCTGGTAGTTGTTTTTGTTCTTGATCAGTCATCTTCTGTTAACCACGCTTTCACTACTTGTGATGATAGTTCTGGTTCATTGGCAACAAGGGCACGAATCGCTTTAAGTAAGTCTTCGTCACCATGCAGGTCTGGTAACTGTAGTGTACCATCGCTTGAGAAACCAATTGAAGCAGAATCAAAGTCTTTATTTAGCATATCTAGCGTACTGTCGCCAATATCAACACCTGAACTGAGTGCATCGTCATCGTAATCCTCTAACGTGTCGTCTGGATAAATTAGGCGCTTAAGCATTGGTTTAACAACAGCCATGATTAGCACAATAATAACCAAGGCACCCAGCCCTAGGCGAACCATTTTCAAGAACCAATCCTGCTCCCAAATTGGCAACTCAAGATTTAAACCGCTTTCTTCACGAACAAAAGGAACAGTAACCACTTCCAGTGCATCACCACGTTGCATATCAAAGCCTACACCACCTTGTAATAAGCGTCGAATATTTGACAATGCTTCTACAGAGCGTGGTGTCATGGTTGTTTCACCGTTTTCGCCTACTTTTGCTATATAATCAACCGCAACCGATACACTTATACGGCGTATAACACCTGTTTGTTGGCGTCTGTGTGAAATAGTCGTATCAAGTTCATAGTTACGCGTTGCTTCTTTATGGCTGCGACTTGGTGAGCTTGCTGTACCGGCACCACCTTCAGTCACGGATTCAGGAATATCGGAATTAACTGGTGGTTGATTGGTCAGTGCACCTGGAATACCGATAGCTAAACCACCAATATTATTTTCTTCAAACGTGGTTTCACTTCGCACTGCGGGTAAATCTGGATTGTAACGCTTTTGCGTTTCTTCGACCGCACTAAAGTCCATACTCAAATCAACTTGCGCCGTATAGTTTGCAAGCCCGACGATTGGAATTAAAATACTGTCTATTTTTTCAAGGTATTCTTGTTCACGCTTTCTCTCTAAATCGTATTCTTTACGCGAGCGTGCTGCCAATAAGTTTTGCGAACCTGAATTTAATAAGCGACCATTTTGATCTGTAACTGTCACACGTGAGGGCTCTAAGCCTTGTACTGCAGAAGCAATCATGTCTACAACTGAATCGACTTCTTCTCTATCGAGTGAACGTCCACGCTTTAGTGTTAACACAACGGTAGCTGAGGGCTTTTTTTCTCTGCGAGCAAATACATTTTCTTTTGGAATAGCTAACAATACTTTAGCGCGAGTAATGTTATTAAGTTCTTCGATTGTGCGTGCTAGTTGCTGTTCGCGACCATGCTTTAAACGCTCTCGTTCAAGACGTTGGCTTACACCAAAGCCCATATCTTGCATTATAATATCTGAACCTGAAGTCGGACCTTGCTCTAGGCCTTCTCGAGTCATTAGCAATTTAATATTTTGGTATTCAGTTTCATCAACTGACACCACATTACCATCAAGTTGATAATCAATTTTTTGCGCATCTAAAAAATCAAGCGTTTGAATAAGCTCTTCAGTTTGCATTTTACCAAGCGGGCGCATATCTGGCTGACGAGCCCAAATAATGATAAATATCGCGATAGCCAAACAAATGGCTAGTGCAATAACAAGTGTTACTTGGCGTAATATATCAACACCATTTAAAGCACTTAAATAGCCCGACTTTTGTTCTTGTTGATCATCACTATCACTTTGGTCGATGCCGATATCGCCATCAGCGAGTGCCAGATCTGTAGATTGATTAGATTGCGCCACAATTATTCTCCACTACCTAGTTAAACAGGCATATTCATAATTTCTTTGTAAGCTTCAACAAGTTTATTACGAACTTGTACCGTCGCTTCAAATGCAACTGAAGACTTTTGAGAAGCAATCATTGCCTCAGCGAGTGATACACTTCGGTCGCCCATTTCAACTGCTTTTACTTTTTTACTTGTGTCTTGTTGTAGCTCATGCACTGTATTTAGCGCATTACTCAACATATCACCAAATTGTGCAGAAGATGTAGAGTTTACCTGAGTAGGTATTTTATTAAGTTGATCATTACGGCCAGCTTCTAGGGCCATTGATTGCATTTCTTGAAATACAGCGCTATTTTGAATTTTCATAATTTATCTCTGACAATGCAGTTTACTATTACAGTCAATAAAGCATAAAACATGCCAAATAAATTAAAGTTAAAATACAAAGAGTTAGGTGGTATTTGGTGAGTCATAGTTTTGACAACCCTAAATTCAACGGCTTGAATTTAGGGTTTAAGAAAGGTTATGCTGGAAGAGAAATACCTAGATCACGCATTTGCGCTAATTTATACCGTAAAGTACGAGGGCTAATACCCAGCGTCTCTGCCACATCTTTTCGTTTACCTTGGCAGCGTGCAAGTGTTTCTAAAATGATGCGATGCTCTTTATCTTTAAGCTCATCTTTATAACTTCCGGTCTCAGCTGCGAGTAAATCATGCTTTGGCTGATCAGCCGTTATATTTTTTTCATCATCGTTTTGCTTATCATAATAAGCTGAACTTAACGTGCTTTTTTCTTTATTTTCTGTTGAAATCTCTGATGCTTTTTCAGCTTCGAGGACAGATGTAGATGTAGCGTCCATAACAAAATTACTCGGTGCTAAATTTTCAATGAAAATAGCATGTTCGTTTATGGTGTCGCCTGTTCGTAATATAAGAGCACGCTGAATCACGTTATCAAGTTCGCGAACATTACCAGGCCAAGTATGGGCCAGTAGCTTTTCTTCAGCTACTTTATCCAAATAAGCCATCGGCTCTTTGCTTTTAGTTATATGACGTTCAATTAAATGCTTAGCTAATATAACAATATCACCTGGGCGCTGACACAATGGTCTCCACATTAATGGAAAAACATTGAGGCGATAATATAGATCTTCTCTAAATTGATTTTTAGCAACCGCTTCTTTTAAATCGCGGTTACTGGTTGCTAATACTCGCACATCAAGCTGAATTGTTTTACGACCGCCTAAACGCTCAACTTCACGCTCTTGTAACACGCGCAGTAGTTTAGCTTGTAAAGCTAAATCCATTTCGGTAATTTCATCAAGTAAAATCGTACCACCTTGAGCTTGTTCAAATTTTCCTGGACACGCCTGGATTGCACCTGTAAATGCGCCCTTTTCGTAGCCAAACAAAGTGGCTTCAAGCATATTTTCAGGAATAGCTGCACAGTTAATAGCAACAAATGGTTCATTACAGCGATTTGATTTATCGTGAATATAACGTGCTAAAACCTCTTTACCAGACCCGCTTGGTCCAAGCACCATGACACTGGCTTCAGAACGTGCAACTTTACTGGCAAGTTCTAATAGCTGAATACTGGTTGGATCGGCAACAATAGGACCGTCTGTCTCTTTTGGTTTTTCAGGTAAATAGCGACTCACCATGTTCAATAGCACTTCTGGTGCAAATGGTTTTGCCATGTAATCAATAGCCCCTAAGCGCATTGCTTCCACGGCATCATCAATTGTGGCATAAGCTGTCATCATTAAAACAGGTAAGTCTGGATGATTTAATTTTATACTGCGAAGTAAATCTAGGCCGCTCATTGCGCCCATTTGTACATCACTCACCACCAATGAAAATGACTCTTTTTTTAGCAATAACATAGCTTGCTCAGCGCTATTCGCTGCTACGCAGTCAATACCTGACATTTCAAGTGTATCAATTAAGGCTTCTCGTAGCCCTGCATCATCTTCTACAACTAAAATAGTGTTACTCATAATGATTCCTCTAATTTAGATGCTGTACGAATTGGCAAAAGCAAACTAAAGCAAGCCCCACCGTGTGTATTATTATCAACTTCAACACGTCCTTGGTGTGCATGAGCGACAGAACTAACCACCGCTAAACCTAAACCCGTGCCTTGGCTTTTAGTTGTAAAAAATGGTTCAAATATTTTATCGGCTTTCCCTAAATCAATACCAGGGCCGTTATCGCTGACACTAATACGCACAAAGTCATGATCTTTTCTATCCGTTGATGCGCTCAAATGAACCTTGGCACCTGCCCCAATCACTTGAATACTGTTGTGTATTAAATTTTGTATAGCGCTGGCAATTGCTGTTTTATTACCCGTGATCTGTATGTCAGGCTCGGGTAAGCTAACGTCTAGCTCGCTTTCATTTAGCGTAACCATTACATCGGCTCCTACTTTTACTTCACTAAGTAGCTGCTGCATGGATACTTGCTCTACAACATGCTGGTCACCACTTTTAGCGAATAACAACATGTCGTTCACTTGGGTTTCTAAATCTTTTAATCGCGACATCAACTTAGTTTGAAAGGTATCACGAGAGGCTTCTGGTAAGCGCTTTGACCCTAAATTAGCAGCGTAAAGCATGGCCGCAGACAATGGCGTTCGCACTTGATGCGCCAATGATGCCACCATTTTACCTAGCGCACTCAATCGTTGCATATGAGCAACACGCTTTTGTAAACGGCGCGTTTCTGTTAAATCTGTCATTAAAATAAGTTGCCCCGGCTCTGGAGCTAATGCGGTGATGTCGAGCTTAATTAATCGACCATCTTTTAAAGAGACTTCATGACCATCATCTTGATGTGGTCTAAAAGAGCGTTGGATAACATTAAACCACTTTTCGCCTTCAAGCGGCTCACCTAACATATCCATAGCAATTTGATTCGCTTTAGCA
This sequence comes from Pseudoalteromonas sp. SG45-5, assembly GCF_014164085.1. Taxonomy (NCBI): domain Bacteria; kingdom Pseudomonadati; phylum Pseudomonadota; class Gammaproteobacteria; order Alteromonadales; family Pseudoalteromonadaceae; genus Pseudoalteromonas; species Pseudoalteromonas sp. SG45-5. Next base: position 82,618 of record NZ_JACJEM010000003.1, read on the forward strand.
ATCAACCCTTTGCCATCGAGTACCACGACACCCGCAGGCATGGTATCAACCAAATGTGAAAGCCAACTCGCCTGCTTACGCAGATCACTTAATTCCCCAACATACTCCTCTTGAAGTAAACATGGGTTATACTGATTTGCAGAAATAAACAGTGGTTTTAGCACAGTAGCAAGGGCCATAATCAAATCTCTAATTGATGTCTATATAGAGCTAAATGCACAATTTGTACCAAAGTTTTATTTTATAATTTTCATCGTGTTACACAAAATAATGCGCGACATAAAAATGACGCCTACAAATAAAGAGTGACTAATGACAGAACAAAAGAAGTGCCGATGTCCATGGTTAGATACCACTAAACCTGACTATGTGGCCTATCATGATCAAGAGTGGGGCGTGCCGCTTTATAACGATCAAACACTATTTGAATTTATCACACTTGAATCAGCACAGGCGGGGTTGAGTTGGTATACCATTTTAAAAAAACGTGATGGATATAAAAAAGCATTTGCTAATTTTGATGTAGAAAAAGTAGCTTCATTCACACACGATGACATAGAGCGCTTAATGCTTAACAAAGACATTGTACGAAATCGTTTAAAAATCGCAGCGACTGTTAATAATGCAAAGCGCTTTATTGAGATACAAAAAGAGTTTGCTAGTTTTAGCAATTACCAATGGCAATTTGTAAGCAATAAGCAGCTGGTGAGTCAGTTAAATAATATTGATGATTACCCTGCAATTACAGAGGAATCTACAGCATTTGCTAAAGATTTAAAAAAACGTGGATTTAAATTTTTAGGACCAACAACGGTATACGCTTATATGCAAGCTTGCGGCATGGTTAACGATCACAGTAATGATTGCTTTAGAAAAAATGAAATAATTTCAGAGTATTAGAACCTATTTAGTTGTCCTAAAGTATTTTTATACTATATTAAAATTTAACTCACTAACTTACAGTAACCTCAATAAAAACGCTTCAATGAATTTAATACCAAAGGAAGTGACCCTTTTAAAAGTCAAATTTAGCAATAAAGCTTTGGCTCGCAATATGCATAATGTCTATCATATTAGATAATTAATAGAACAAGGCTAGAATAATGGTACAGATAACTACGGAAGAAGTATTAGAAATAGATGATATACGTTACTGCTTGCTTAAAAGCTCTAATGTTAATACGGCGCATCACTATGAAATAAACCAAGGCTATACCAATTTAAATTATAGGGCTACCAACGCTTTTCGACGCGATATAATCAACACGCCATTAATAAATGCCCATAAACATGTCGTAAAAAATAATGTACCTGAGCTTCTGTGCGATACTTTAATTTCTGAATATAATAAAGATAAAGAAGCACTAAAAGACCCCGCTATATTAAAGTCATTTTTGCCTTACATATTAACGCAAGAAGTAGATGACCATCTAAGATCTTATTTTAAAAGTGAATATTGTGTATTGTGGTGGGCAATGCATAAACTTGAAGATGACATAGAAAAAGATACTTACTTTTCAAAGTGGCATTGTGATGGCGGTCCTAAAAATCACTTAAAACTTATAACCTACTTAAATGGTTATGATGAACACGGCAGTAGCACCGCAGTATTAGACAAAGAATCCACAGATAAACTCAAAGACATTGGCTATATATTTAATAATATAAACAAGAGAAATATAGACATTGCTCCTTTGTGCAAACATTACGACATCAATTTTTCGCCAAGTTTGATTAAACCAAATAAAGGGGACTCAATTATTTTCAATCCCCATCAACTTGCCCATAAAGCAATGCCTGCGAATAAAGGGAAAGCTCGCTATTCTTTAACATTATGTTTTTTACCTAGTGAACTGCACTGGAAGAAAGTAGCCGACGAACACTTTACCCCTGGGACAACTTCTATCGCATTTGATGGGTTCCCTGAATTAACTAAAACATTTATTAAACGCAATGACGATGACTGTATTGATATTGCGTTAGATAATAAAGTTACTAACTTGCGACATTTGGCTTACCTTTTAAAAGCGATTATTAAAAATAGTGCCATCGAAAATATGTTTCTTGAACATATTCAAACGAATGACCCCGAGCTTAAATACCACAATACGCTATTTGACCTTATTAAGTTTATTAAGCAATCTATCATTGAGCAATTTAAAGCCGATTCGATTACAGAAGAAATATGGTCTGAGGCACTCACTAATATTTGTGAGTATGAACGAAATTACATTGATAGTTGCGCCCGTTACAACGCAAATAAAAAACCCGACCCTAGCGCCGTCTTTTGGCCGAATCCAGATCACCCAACCCGCCCTTTATCAAAATATAATGCGCTGCCTTATGTTAATAAAGTACCGATTATGGATATGGATACACCCATAGGTTCGGCAGGAAGTTGCTTTGCCTTTGAGATAGCCAAATTTTTTCAACAAGATGGTTATAACTACGTCATTACAGAGCGAAATGATAATCCACAGAGCGGCTTAGTGATCGATGGTTATCAACCTGGGGACAAGTATGCCAAGTTTTGTGCAAACTATGGAATACTGTTTAATACGCCGAGTTTTAAACAGTTAGCAGAAAAAGCATTTGGTATTAAAAAGTTTGATAAATTATTATTTCAATCAGAAACTGGCCATTACGTAGATCCATACCGTGAAAATGTATTTTTTAACACCAAAGAAGCCTACCTAGCTGATTACGATAAGCATATTCAAGCCGTTAAAGATTCATTTTTAAGCTGTAAAGTGTTTGTCGTTACATTGGGGTTAAATGAATGCTGGGAGCTTCCAGATGGTACTGTTATGTCTAGAAACCCTAGAAATAACACCTATCAGTTTGTAAAACACCGAACGCTAACGGTCGAAGAAAACGTAAATAATATTCAATCTTTTTTTGATATCATTAAACAATATAATCCTGATTTTAAACTGATAATTAGTCTTTCGCCGATTCCTTTTTTAGCTACAGGCAGAGCGGATACTCATCATATAATTACAGCAAATACGCATTCAAAAGCCGTTTTAAGAGTTGCAGCTGAAGAGTTGGTCAATAATAATGAGGATATGTATTACCTTCCTAGTTATGAGTTGGTGACCGAATGCACTGAAGATGCCTGGAACTCTGATACACGACATGTAAAACCTGAAACCGTTTCAAAAGTAGTTAATATGTTCAAAGAAATATTCGTTAAGTAACCTGAGATCTGGTTAAGAGATTTACTAACGCATTGAATTATTGTTATATTTAAATTTATTTTCTCTAGCCAGAGATTTTCTGTGAAAACAAGGCGAATTTACGCGCCAATAGCTGGCCTATTGCAAGTAAATTCAACGCAGTTAGCGCTTAAAATAGCTGCTCGAGATAGATTTATTATCCAGAGTTCAGGTTAAGTAATCTAAAAATTTAATGAAGCATTAGAAGCAACGACTCTTTGGGGATTACCAAGTAATGTGCTTTTAGAAAAGAAGATATTGATTTTATGCGGTTATTTTCGATGAGAAAATAGCCGCGATTAAATCGCCCTAGATTGAACAAATTTCAATCCACAAAGGTCAACACGCCCTAGTCTCTCGATAGGTTATACTTTTTCATTTTTTCAACTAAGGTTGTTCTGCGTACACCTAATATTTCAGCAGCACGAGCAACGACGTAATCAAAACGCTCTAGTGCTTGGGTAATTAAGCTAATTTCAAGCTCAGCTAAATACTCTTTAAGTTCGATCCCGTCACCGGGTAGTAAACCACCTCCAGATTGGTTGAATTCAGGCTCAGGCTCTTCGTCATAATCACTAAAACCAGTACTAAATATATCGTTAAACGCATCTTTTTCCATTAACTCTTCTGGGTATTCTGGCTCGTATGCTTCAACCTCAATATAACGATATTTATTAGGTAAATCAGGAATATCAACTACCTTTTCAGGGAACATAATCACCATGCGCTCAACTAAATTAGCGAGTTCACGAATATTCCCAGGCCACGCATGCTCTTTTAGACTATCAACTGCACGCTCGGTAAATTTAGCCGTAGATCCTGTTTGATCATTAACACGGCGCATTAACTCTTTTAGCAGCAATGGAATATCATCAGCGCGCTCACTAAGCGATGGATTTTCGATAGGAAATACATTTAAGCGATAGTATAAATCTTCACGAAAACTACCTTCTTCAATCATATTTTCTAGGTTACGATGCGTTGCAGCAATTACACGTACATCTGCCTGAATCGCCTTAGTACCACCAACACGTTCATAGCTGCGCTCTTGTAAAACACGCAATAACTTTACTTGCATTTGCAATGGCATATCGCCTATTTCATCTAAAAATAGCGTGCCACCTTGTGCTAGTTCAAATCGGCCTTTACGCGCCGAAATAGCCCCTGTAAATGCGCCCTTTTCATGGCCAAACAATTCACTTTCTAAAAGTTCAGCTGGGATCGCACCACAATTGACTGGCACAAACGGCCCAGCGCTTCTTTTTGATAGCAAATGTACATTGCGTGCAACAACTTCTTTGCCAGTTCCCGATTCGCCTAAAATTAAAACATTTGCGTCAGTTTTTGCAACTTGCTCAATTAAAAAGCGTACATCCTTAACTGCATCGGTTTCACCCACAAGGCCATCAAAAGTTTTATGCGGTTTAGAGTGTTTATGGTCACTGGGAAGCATTCGCTGATATTGCTGACAATCGTGAAGCAACTGCGTTGTTACTTCATGACTAAATGGCTCACAAATAAGTCCGACTACATTAGCGATACTAAGTAATGGTTTTAGCGTTTCGCCTATTAGCAAAAATGGCAGTGTTGGATAACACTTAATTAAGCTTTCATGATCGAGTGATTGCAAGGCACCTAAAATTACAATGCATTCTTTTTGTTGATACTTCGCACATTCTTGCTCAAAATTTGCTTCGTCTAAAAGTTGAACTGCTTCACCAATAAAAGTAAGTGATGCATTTAACCCTATCGAGCGGTTGTTATTATTATCTAAAATCAAGATCATATATAGCGAGCCATAATTTCACTAATTTATTTATTAATGAAATTGTAAGCCAGTAAATTTTGGATGCAAGCACTAGCGGCAATTTTTTGACATTAACGCCAAAAAACAGACATATAAATCAAAAAAGCAGTACTTAATAACTAATTAATAACTCTTTACAATCTAGGCATGCACATTAAAGTACTAAAAAATGCTAATTTACATTAAGAGTGTAAATATACCTAACGACCCAACACACGCAAATAACTTGCAATAGTAGTTTTATATCAATAAGAGTAAAATATTTGAAATATGGCATGCATATTTTTTAAAGAAACAAACTTATTTGCCGATAAGTAAACGTTATGTTCATTTTGGAACTAAACTTGCTTAAAGTTTAAGTATTGTAATTAAATTTCTAGGAATTACCTATATGGCACACGCGTCGATAAACAAATACCGTCAAGTCACTGTAAGTAGCGTTAAAGAAATGACGCCTTACGACCAAGTCAAATTAGTGTTTGCAAATATTGTTGGTAAACTTTCAGCAGCAAAAGGCTTCATCCAGCGTAAAGAGTTTGATAAGAAAGGAATTGCTATTTCAGACTGTATTACATTGCTTGGGGCATTACAGCAAGTCCTGAATTTTGAAGGTGATAATGCAGTATCTACAAACTTAGACTCTTTGTACGACTATTGCCAGCGCACGCTTTTGATGGCCAATATGGAAAATAACATAGATAAGCTTGATGAAGTTATCGTGCTGATCAAAGAGATTAAATCAGGTTGGGAAGCAATTCCTCTAGAGCATAGATCTTAGGATTAACCATGTTAGGAAAGTCAATTACTGAGCTATCAATAAACGATTGTCACACCCGTGAACTATGTTTAAAACTTATAGAACTATTATCAGATGACGAAGTGCTGCAAGTTGAAAGCGCTACTCACGCTCATAATGATTTAGATAGCCATTTGAAAGAATCTATCGCAAAAGATGAAAACTTTTATTCCGCCGCAGAGCTTGAATTAATAATTGATCTAATTGGAAAACTATCTGCTAAAATAGAATATGCTAAACAACAAGTTGCAGAAAAAATAATAAGTAAGCAAAAAAGCAATAACGCGGTCAATCAATACAAAGCCAACTCTTAATTTAGAGTATTACTAACTATTAACTAAGCATCCAACGGAGATATACAAAATGTTTAACGGAAAAGTTGTCTTCATAACGGGTGGCACAGGTTCATTCGGTAAAAAGTACGTTAAAACGTTACTTGAGCGTTATCAGCCAAAAAAAATCATAATATTCTCGCGTGATGAACTAAAACAATTTGAAATGCAGCAAGAGTTTGATCAACCTTGTATGCGATATTTTATCGGCGATGTTAGAGATAAAGCTCGCTTACAAAGAGCAATGCGTGGTGTGGATTATGTAATTCATGCAGCAGCACTAAAGCAAGTCCCTGCCGCAGAATACAACCCAATGGAATGCATAAAAACCAACATTAATGGGGCTGAAAATGTAATTGATGCAGCACTTGATAACAATGTTGAAAAAGTCATCGCGCTATCTACCGACAAAGCTGCAAATCCTATTAATTTATACGGTGCCACAAAATTAGCATCAGATAAATTATTTATTGCAGCAAATAATATCGCAGGCGGTCATAGAACTACATTTTCTGTCGTGCGCTACGGTAATGTTGTGTGTTCGAGGGGCTCTGTAGTGCCTATTTTTCAAAAATTTATTGATGAGGGTCGTGATCACATTCCGATTACTCACCTAGAAATGACACGTTTTTGGATTAACTTGCAGCAAGGTGTCGATTTTGTTTTAACCAATTTTGAGCGCATGTTAGGCGGTGAGATCTTTGTTCCTAAAATACCTTCAATCCGAATAATAGATCTAGCAAAAGCCATGGCACCAGACTTACCTATAAAAGACATAGGGATACGACCTGGAGAAAAGCTTCATGAAGTTATGTGCCCTGCCGATTTGTGCTTTGAAACCTATGAATATCATGATCATTACCTTATAGCACCGGGTATTAAATTTAGTAGCCGAAGTAATGACTTTACTGTAAATGCTATTGGTGAAAAAGGACATAAAGTTCCTCAAGGCTTTGAGTATAATTCATTAAATAATCATCATTATATGAGCATTGATGATATAAAAATGTTTAATACACAAGCACTCCTTTAAACAGCAGGTAAACATGATCCCTTATGGTAAACAATCTATATCACAAGCTGATATAGATGCTGTCGTTGGTGTATTGGAATCAGATTGGCTGACCCAAGGGCCAAAAGTGCCAATGTTTGAATCGGCAATTACAAACTATTGTAATGTCGACTTTGCTTGTGCGACAAATAGTGCAACCTCTGCGTTGCATATTGCGTGTTTAGCATTGGATGTTGGCAAAAACGATATAGTATGGACGTCACCCATTTCATTCGTTGCATCGGCTAACTGCGCTTTATATTGTGGTGCAAAAATCGACTTTGTAGATATTGATTTAACGACAGGTAATATGTCAGTTGTCGCACTTGAGAAAAAATTAATTAATGCAAAACAAAAAAACTGTTTGCCAAAAGTAGTTATACCTGTTCATTTAGCTGGTCAATCATGCGATATGCTCGCCATCCATAAGCTAGCAACGCAATACGGATTTAAAATAATTGAAGATGCATCCCATGCAATAGGCGCTCAGTACTTAGGTAAGCCAGTTGGAAACTGTCAGTTTTCAGATATTTGCATATTTAGTTTCCACCCCGTTAAAATTATCACTTCTGCCGAAGGGGGTATGGCTGTAACAAATAATGAATACATAGCAAAAAGATTAAAACGCTTAAGAAGTCACGGAATTACAACTGATCCTACTGAAATGACAGAGGCAAGCCATGGTCCATGGTATTACCAACAAATTGAACTTGGTTTTAATTACCGGATGACCGAACTACAAGCTGCGTTAGGTGTTAGTCAAATGCAGCGGCTAGATGAATTTATTTTAGCCAGAAATGCTATCGCCTCTATTTACACTCAAGCATTTAAAGCACAACCATTAAATCATTTAACGCAATCAGATGCGTGTTTATCTAGCTATCATTTGTATATTTTACAGCTGGAGGACAAAGCAGCTCATCACACCTTAATTTGTGAATTGCGTAATAGAAAAATAATGAGTCATCTGCATTATATCCCTATACATATTCAACCCTATTATGTTGCTCTTGGTTTTAAAGAAAGTGATTTTCCTAACGCGATTGAATATTACCAAACGTCACTTACCATCCCACTGCACCCCGGATTAACGCAGTCAGAACAAGAGTTTATTATTCAGACGATTAATGAGTTAGTATGAAATTAGCCCTAGGAACTGCACAGTTCGGTTTAAATTACGGTATTAGTAATGACCAAGGCCAAGTTAATTTTGATGAAATTAAGCAAATACTCACTCTGGCTAAAGCATCCTGTATTACTACACTTGATACTGCTTTAGCATACGGAAATAGTGAAAAGAACATTGGCACGTCTGGTTTTAGCAATCACTTTTCAGTTATAACAAAAATATCCGCTAGCAGCCATTTGAGTATTGAAGAACAAGTACAACTCAGCCTTTCTAATCTACAACGTGAAGAATTAGATGCTGTTTTATTTCATGATATCGACCCTTTATTAAATAACGCAGGTAAAAATCACTTTAAGCAATTAGAAGCATTAAAAGACACTGGCATCATTAAACGTATCGGCGTGTCCGTTTACACTCCTGAACAACTTAGTTTACTTAGTGACATGTATAATTTAGACATTGTACAAGCGCCATTGAACTGGCTAGATCAGCGTTTTATTCAACCCGAAGTAACGAATTTACTAATAAAGAAAAATATAAAGTTACACGCTCGTTCGATTTTTTTGCAAGGGCTGTTACTACAACCAGAAATTCAAAAGCGTGCTTATTTTTCTCAGTTCGGTCATCTTTTTTCAAAATATAATGCAATTATTGAAGAGTTAGAATGTGATTATCTTACATTCGCAATGGCCATTGTTGCTCAAAAGGCACCACATATTGAAAGCGCCGTAATAGGTTGCTGCTCAAAAAAACAATTAACGCAATTAATTCAGCGCTACGCCGACGCTAAAAATCTAAAACTCCCTTCTGATGACGCTTTAAACTCTTTAGCGACCTCTGAATTAGCGTTAATTAACCCTTCTCTGTGGGTCAGTTAAGATACAGCCGGAATTAAACATATGATAAACGCCTTTATGCAAACCAGAGTTAGCTCTTCGCGCCTACCAAGCAAAGTACTTAAAAACCTTCACGGTTTACCTATGTTTGTACAGCAAGCGAAACGAATACAGCAATGTAAAAAAATAGATAAACTGATTGTTATAACAAGTACTGAAAAAAGTGACGATATACTTGAAGTTATTTGTAAAGAAAACAATTTGTTGTGTTTTAGAGGCGATTTAAATAACGTACTTAGTCGCTATTATTATGCACAACTTGCTTACCCATGCGAGCACGTAGTTAGAGTGACCGCCGACTGCCCAGTTATAGACTCTGCACTTATAGATCATGTTATTAATGCGCATCTAATTAATAGCAATGATTACACAAGTAACTGCTTGAAAAGCACATTCCCAGATGGTCTTGATACGGAAGTCATCAGTAAACACGCACTCCTAGATGCTTATAAATACGCTAAAAAGCCCTCAGAGCTGGAGCATGTAACACCATTTATACGTAATAATCCGCAAAAATATCAATTACAAAACATCCAAAGTGAGACTGATTTATCTAATCACAGATGGACCGTTGATGAGCCTGAAGATTTTGCACTAATCTCTGCAATTTATGATCATTTATATACACAAAATCACTATTTTAATTATCAAGATATACTTCATTTACTCTCTTTGAAACCAGAACTGAGCTCTATCAATGCCCAATTCTCGCGTAATGAGGGAATGCTAAAATCATTAAAACAAGATAAAGAAGAAGGCTATGAATAATTATACTAACTCAGGGGAATGGCTACAAAGAGCTGAAAAAACGATCCCGCTTGGTTCTCAAACCTTCAGCAAAAGCAAAGTTGCATTTCCCCAAAATGCTGCACCTTTATTTATTGAGCGAGGTTATGGCTCTAAAGTATGGGATGCCGATAACAACGAATATATTGATTTTGTTAATGGTTTACTGTCAATATCTTTAGGCTACTGTGATGCTGAGATAAACCAAGCAGTTGTCAATCAACTTGCTTTAGGTGTTACGTTTTCTCTTCCTCATAAACTCGAAATGGAAGTTGCTGAAGAACTAGTAAAGCTAATCCCTTGTGCAGAAATGGTTCGTTTTGGTAAAAATGGCAGTGACGCAACATCTGCAGCAATTCGATTAGCAAGAGCGTATACAAAAAGAGAGCATGTTGCTGTTTGTGGTTATCACGGTTGGCAAGATTGGTATATTGGCTCCACAACCAGAAACTTAGGTGTTCCTGAATGTGTTAGAGCGCTTACCCATACTTTTACATACAATGACCTTGATTCATTAGAAAAACTCTTCAACGAGCACCCTGAACAGCTTGCTGCTGTAATTATGGAACCTATGAACGTTGCCTACCCGAAGCAAGGATTTCTTGAAGGAGTACAAGCACTTTGTCAAAAATATGGCACTGTTCTCATTTTTGATGAAACAATTACAGGTTTTCGATTTGATTTACATGGCGCTCAGGGATTGTTTAATGTTACTCCTGATTTAGCAACTTTTGGCAAGGGTATGGCAAACGGGTTCCCTATTTCGGCTGTCGTAGGTAAACAAAAAATAATGTCGCTAATGGAAGACATCTTTTTTTCAGGCACCTTTGCAGGTGAAACAATGTCTTTAGCTGCGACCAAGGCGACATTAAAAAAAATGCAGGAAAAGGATGTGCTTACTCACATTCATCACTTAGGTGATAAATTAATAGCAGAACTCGACACGTTAATTTTAAAGCACAATGCACAACAATGGCTAAGTACGGCAGGACATCCTGCGTGGTCATTTATCGTAATAAAAGATACCGCACACTATAGCTCGCTAGAATTAAAGTCATTATTTATTCAAGAGATGTGCACTAGAGGTATTTTAATCGCAGGAAGTCATAACCTTAGTTATGCGCATACCTTGTGCGATATTGAAAAGCTCCTCAATGCATACGATGAAGTTATCGCCATTTTAGTTAACACCATAAAAACACAAAACCTTTATACTATTTTTAAAGGTAATCTACTAGAACCGGTTTTTAAGGTTAGATAATGCAATTAGCAATCAGAACTGACGCTAACGAATTAATTGGAGCCGGTCATTTAATGCGTTGTTTAGAGCTAGCAAAAACTTTAGCTGTAAAAAACATACAAATAAGGTTCATCGTAAAAGAATCTGACTTAGCAATAAACCTACTTGTAAATCAAATTGTTACCTATTTAAAACCGTCAGTTTTAAATAATGGCCTTGAAGAAACTAATCAAATACTTAAAGAAAACAATATCAAAAACATTTTAATTGACCATTATGAAATCGGCCTTAATTGGGAAAAAAAAGTTGTTGCTGATTATGTAATTATAATTGATGACCTTGCGAATAGAGCACACTATTGTAATTTACTGATTGATACAGCATCGGAATCTAGATTGCCTGCTTATAAAAAGCTTGTGCCTAAGCACTGTGAACTTTTATTAGGTCCTAAGTATGGAATTATAAGAGATGAATTCATTCAAAAACTGAACGATGAGCAATTATCTTTTGATATATTTATATGTTTTGGCGCCTCAGACCCTCTAAACAATAGCTTTGCTTCAATATCTGAACTTGGTATAAAGCAATACAAAGGTAAAATCTGTTTAATTACAGGCTTGGGTTATGAACACGGTAAAACGCTTAAAAAGCTCATTGAAAATACAAACTTAAACATAACTTGGCACCAAGCTCCCAGAAACTTAGCTTCCTTAATGCGTCAATCAAAAGTAATCATTACTGCCCCAGGTATAATGCTATTCGAAGCTGCATCAATGGGGAAATCGATTATAATGATAAAAACAGCAGAAAACCAAAATGGTAACATTGAGTTATTTGAATTAAATAAAGCAGCTATATTAACAACCATCTCCAATATATATAGCTGTATTCAAACAATGGAAGATAAAAGTAAAACATTAGCATTAAAAGCAAAAGCTATTAGTGATGGTAAAGGAAAATATAGGATTGCTCACCATATTAAACAAAATTCGTCGTTGATATAAGTAAAAACTTGACTCTCTAACATATACAAATGAGAACAATGTAAATGCAAAAAAACTTTAATCTTATACATAAAGTACAACTAAAAAAAGCAACTTATTCTGATAAAAAAAATGTCTTTGAGTGGCAAATAAGTAGTGGTGCTCGTAAATACTTTAAGCAAACTGCAATACCAACATGGGCAGAGCATTGTAAATGGTTCGAAGATACACTGAAGAGAGGCGATAGAACCCTATATATAATTAATCATGATGGGAACGATATTGGCACTCTTCGTTTAGATGAAATTGAATTAAATAAATATGAAGTTTCGATTCTGATCTCACCTAAAGCTCAGGGAAAAGGTATTGGAGTTGTAGCTTTGAATAATATATCTGAATTAAAGGAACATGGAACGTTTATTGCTAAGATTAGACCTGATAATTTAGCGTCTACCAATGCTTTTACAAATGCAGGGTTTACCGCTTTGACACCATCTTTATATAGTTTAAAAACATAGAGCTGAAGAGCTCACTAGTTAATAATAGCAATAGGCGCCTTTATTATGAGAATTTTGATGAGTGCTGCGGCATCTGCTGCAGCCATATCTATTATTAAGCACTTGCAAACGTTAGGCCACAAAGTGATAGGAATTGACGCAAATGAGAATAGCAAAAGCATTGCAATGCACTTCTGCGATGACTTCTACTTAGCGCCTTTATGCAGTAGTTCTGAATTTATTCCATTTATTAATCAACTTGATGATAAGTTTGACTTATATATTCCGTTTATTGATGAAGAACTTATTGTTCTTTCTCAAAGTTCAGACTTATTAAAAAGTATCTCGAAAAAAATACTAATTAATAGTGAATCAGCAATAAGCCTTTGCACAAGTAAGATTAATTTTCAGTTATTCTGTGAAGAGAATAACTTACCCGTAGCCCCGACATCAACATCTGCTCCAGCGATATTCAAACCAGAGTATGGTAGGGGTGGGAAAGGAATCTATATCATTGAAGACGATGAGTTATTTCCTTTTTTTAAAAATAAAAAAGGCGTCATACAAACCTTATTAATGGGCACAGAATATACTGTCGACGTACTTGTAGATTCAAAGGGTGATTGGATTTTTGGGCTAGCGAGAAAGCGCCTTGAAACAGCTGGAGTATCGAGAGTCGGTGAAATAAATCAACACCCTTTAGTACTTGCACTAGCTAAAAAATGTGTTGAAAATATTCGCTTTAATGGCCCCATAAATATACAAATAATGCTAGATGAAAATAATAAGAACGCATATATCATTGAAATCAACCCTAGACTTTCAGGTAGTTTAATTTTCTCAATAAATTCTGGATTCGACATTATCGATTTGAGCATAAAAAGCAAGTTGTCGTTGCCATATCAAATACCGCTAGAAGAAAATATTTCCAATAACCGTTTAATAAGATATTGGCAAGAACACATATGCTAATAAAAAAATTGGCACATCAGTTAAGCAAATATGATGACATTATTTTCGATCTAGACAATACACTATTTGATCAAAGTGATTATGACACAGGTGCGTTTAAAGAGATTGAAAAAAAACTTTCCGAAATAACTCAACTTCCCCTTAAAGATCTAGCTATATCCCTACATGCTCATAAGCTAAAAATGGGAGTACTTTATCCGTATTTATTTAATGATGCGATAGCAGCCTATAAATTACCGAATCATTACCTGAATGTAATGCTAAATATTTACTATAAACATGATGGAAAATACATAAGTCAAAAAGCAAGCTTAATCCCAACTTTAGTCGAGATATTTAATGAAAAAAGATTATTTGTCGTTACCAATGGCCAAAGAAATGTTCAACAAACTAAAATAGATAGGCTGCAGTTAAATGATTATGTTTGCGATATAGTGTTATGCGAGCCTAAATCTCCAAACAGGTTAAAACCTAACAGATATGCTTTTGATCTATTAAACAAACGCCATAATCTTAATTCTGTTGTAATGGTTGGAGATACAATAGAAACAGACGGACTTTTTGCAAAAAATGCTAAAATTCCTTTCATTCATTTCAGTTACAAAGATTATCTACATGAAAATACTACATAAAGAAATTTCATCAAACAGTAAGCCATTCATTATTGCCGAAATGTCTAACAACCACCTAAGAGATAAAGAGCTAGCTTTAAAAATGATCGAAGTAGCATCTGAGTGCGGTGTTGATGCGATAAAAATACAGACGTATACAGCTGACTCGCTAACTATTGACTGCGATAGAGATGACTTTATTATCAAAAGCCCGCCTTGGAAAGGTCAAAGTTATTATAAGTTATATGAAGAAATCTCAATGCCACTTGACTGGACAGAGTCACTTTTTCAAAAAGCAAAAGAGCATGATATTATCCTATTTAGCTCCCCATTTGATGAAGCCTCAGTCTCGATATTAGAAAAATTTGACTGCCCTCTTTACAAGGTTGCCTCCTTTGAGGTGCAAGATTTTAAATTATTAAAAGCGATAGCAAAAACTGGTAAACCTGTAATTTTATCAAGCGGTATATCTAACTTTAAAGAAATCAGAGAAAGTGTTGAGTATTTAAAAGAACATGGCAGTAGCCAAATAGCCGTATTGCACTGTACAAGTTCATACCCAGCATCATTTGAGCAGATGAATTTAAACGCATTTAACGAATTAAAAAGGTTAAATATAATCACGGGCTTATCTGATCATAGTCTTTCAAATATCCCAGCAATCGCATCTATTGCTATGGGTGGAAGAATAATAGAAAAACATTTTATTCTAGATCGAAAACTTGGCGGACCTGATGCAACATTCTCAATAGAACCAGATGAATTAAAGTCTTTAGTAATTTCATGCCACAACACATGGAAAGCATTAGGTAGCACCGAAATACTAACTAAGGGTTCTAGATTAGGTAAAGAGCATGGGCGCTCAATCTACGTTGTAAAAAATGTTAAGCAAGGAGATACTGTAAGCTCAGAAAACATTAGAGTAATACGCCCTGGTTTTGGCTTATCTCCTAATAATTATGATTTAGTTATCGGACAAAAATTTACATCTGACATCATCCGAGGAACAGCACTATCAAATAAACATTTAACAATGGAAACTAATAAGTGAAGAAAAATATTTTTGCTATTGTGGCTCATGCTGATGATGAAGCTATTGGATGTGGTGGTACTTTATTAAAACATCAAAAACAAGGTGACCATATATCGATTGTATATATGACAAATGGCGTTTCAGCAAGAAAAAACAGCTCTGATGGAGATTGCGAACAGCGCCTTAAAATGACAAAAAAAGCGGGAGAGTATTTGTCTGCTAAGCAATACTTTTTTAATTTCCCTGATAACAAAATGGACACAGTTGCACTTATTGATGTAATCCAAGCAATAGAGTCTGTCACTAAAAAGGAATTGCCAGATATTATTTATACACACCATTATGGCGATTTAAATATAGATCATCGTATAGTACATCAAGCCGTCATGACTGCATTTAGACCTATTCCTCTGGTAAAAACCCCAACAATATATTCATTTGAAGTTAATTCAAGTACAGAGTGGAATACTCCAATTAATGCATTTGCATTTTCACCAACTTTTTTTGTCGATATCTCAGAACATATAGTAGAAAAGAAAAAGCTACTTTTAATATATGAAAATGAAATGCGTAAGCCACCACACACTCGTTCTATTGATGCAATTGAAGCACTGGCAAAAGTGAGAGGTAATACTGTCGGTGTTGATTATGCAGAAGCTTTTATGCTCAAACGAAAAGTTAGTTAAGAAGGAATAGCTATGAATTGCCCTGTTTGTAATTATAAAAAAAACACTTTATTACTTAAGTTAAATAACTTTCCTATTTACCAGCATCCTATGAGTGATACCTCTAATATACCTCTGCCACACGCTATTGATATTGAATACTCAATCTGTAAACAGTGCGCACATGCTTTTCAGTTAAACTACAATAAAGATATTCTAGAAGCTATATATAAGCATCATTACTATACGCCATCACCTGAAAATATAGGTGCATCATTTAGGCATGATTTTATAAAATTTATCAATAAAAACAATATTATTGATGAAAAAACGCTAAATATTTTAGAAATAGGCTGTTCAAGTGGAGAAGTACTAGCAGAAATAAAGTCAATTTACTCTAATGTGGAGTACCATGGCATTGAGCCAAATGAAGAAACTGCAATAGCAGCTGAAAAAAAAGAGTTAATAGTAGAGAAGGCCTTTTTCACTGAAAAAATTGCCTCTAGCCTATGCTTTCAATCTGACCTTATTTATTCTCGCCATGTAATTGAACACATTTTTGATTTTAAAGGTTTTTTCAAAGCCATAGCAAAGATAAGGCACTCAACTTCTACGCTCATTTTAGAAACACCTAGTTTAGACTGGTCTATCACACAGCCTTCAACACAAGCTTTTCATGTTGAACATATACATGTTTTCTCCGAGCGTTCATTAGTAACCCTTGCAAATCAATTTGGCTGGTTTAAAGATAAAAGCACTGTAACTGCATCTGGTAATTTAATTATTTCATTCACAAACAAAGAGCAAAAATCTTTACTGCCTTTAGCACCATCGGATAATGGCAAACTAAAACAAAAGATAGATAATGATATTCAAGCATTAAAAAGCTACTGTAAAGATAAAGAGTTTATCTTCTGGGGAGCGGGTACTGGAGCTGTAACTATATTAGCTTTAACAGGGTTAAAGCCTCTGTTTGTTATTGATGGAAACCCTAATAAAACAGGGAAACGCTTTTGTGGCCTCAATTATACGATTAAATATTCAATTGATACAATTAACGATCTCATAAATAAAGATTTAGACAAAAAGCTAACAATCATTATCTCATCTTCATTTCATGATGAAATAAAGCATGAGTTGGCATCCCTAGGTTGGAGAGGAAATATCCACGCTCCTTATGCCTTAAAATAAATACACTAGCTAGGCGCTCGGTAAAGTTATATTTTAGGAAATTCATGAATCAATTAACGATAAAAAGTCGAAATATCCAAGATGTATTTATTAAAAGTATTCAGTTGGAGGATGTTACAAATACATACGTAAATTGGTTAAATGACTCAGAAGTAAACCAATACTTAGAAACACGCTTTCACAAGCAGGATATAGATTCTGTTAAAAATTATATATCTTTACAGTTAAAAACCCCCCTCGAACAACTTTTTACAATAAGAACAAGTGAAAATGAGCATATTGGCAATATAAAAATAGGGAGCATCAATACAATTCATAATGTTGCCCAAGTTAGCCTCTTTATAGGGGATAAAAAGTTCTGGGGTAAAGGCTACGCTAGTCAAGCAATAAAACTTGTAAGCCAGTACTCTTTTAAAAAGTTGAGGCTAAGAAAGCTGACTGCAAGTGCATATACCTCTAATATTGGGAGTATAAAAGCCTTCGTAAAAGCAGGGTATGAGAGCGAGTGTATATTAAAAGAGCATTATATTTTAGATGGTAAGCCATCTGATGTAGTGTTCATGTCAATATTCAAAAAACCGCAGGATGACTTTATTGAGTTAGTCGTCACAAATAAGTAACGACTAACTTTGATTACACTTTGGCAGGTTTATTATAGTTTTCAATAAACTCTATATACAAGTCTTCTACATGGCTGTGAAATGCATCAATACATGCATTCATAAATTCAGCTCGCTGTTCTAAACAACGGTAATAATAGCTGTTAGTCATTATGTTAGCTTGAAAATACCTGAATGTTCCTTGTATCAACCAATAAACAACATGGTCATTACTGTTCCCATCGCGCAGCATTAGCAAAATTTTATTTTGCAGAGTGAACGCATCAGCAAGAGACTCTCTGGTATTAAAGTGTGTTGATGTTATTAACAGCAGTTTCTCTAAAATAGCTTTAGTGCCGCTTTTTATAGTCGTCATCTTACTATTAATATTACCTAAAGATAATTGCTCTAATGAGGCTGCTCTTTTGAGTAACTCACTCACCATTTTTTGCTTATTTTTTATCGTACTTTTAAGGCTAATATCAGCTATATGCTTAGGCGTGGTAAATCGAATAAACGCTCCATCTGATGTATTAAACGCAGTAACTTGAGGGTTACTCTGTAATAATATTTCAACATTGCCTTTTGAGGAATCAAATATGTGAGTAGAAAGAACTTCATCTCTAAAGTTACCTTTTACAACCATATCGCTTTGCATATTCTTTTTAATTAGCTCTTTATGCTTAAAATCTTTATCAAAATAAATACTATGCTTAGAGTGATGATGTTCTTGCGATACAAAACCAAAGTCAGTCCCTACTAAGTAGACCTCTTTAAAGCCCAATTCGGCGGCAACGGCAAGTCCAGTATTAGACACACTTGGGTTACTGCTTTCTGGATAGGTATATAGCTGCTTTTCATCCATCGCACTTATTAAACGTCCTCCGGCATCATTTACTTTAGATAATAAATGAGCACTCTTGAAGCGCTTTAATATTCCATCATAAACCGTATTAAGTGCTACTATATTAAGCTCGTCTAATCGGGTGGTTACACCTTCAGTGCGTTCAACAACTTCTACCCAGTCTAGTAATGCTGCAGTACGCTCCATTTCTATATGAATATCTGGAGTTATCCCATTAATAAGTAATGCTTTGAGTGCAGTACCACATGATAAAATAACAACATTACTTTGGTTTTCTTTCAAAAAATCAATTGCTAAATCTAACGATGGTCCATTTGCTACAATAAATACGGGGTAATCTACTAAGGGATTTTTAAATGTACTGCTCTTTTTTACCACCGGAAATTTGGCACTTAAGTTAGAGAGTGTATGCGAGATACCAATAACTTCATCTTCAAAAAATCCCCAGCCCCCAGACCAGCGATGCCCAATTGCTTTTATTCTAGCAATTGTTTTTTCTATTAATGGGCTATCGTAATGCTTAAGAAACAGCACTTGGCTAAGGTTAAAGTGGCCTTGTTGAAATAAAAATTTAGAAATATCATTTACAACCCCGTCCTCACTACCCGAAATACGAATAGAGAATTGTCCGCCTTTACTTGTACACTTATCTAGTAGAGGTTTTAATTCAATACAATGCAATAAGGCATAGAAGCTATCTTTACTTGGTTCAAATAAAAAAACATTTAAGACATCTTTCGTATTTAGTAGCTCTTCAATTTGATAACCTAATCCACCACCAAAAAAACAAATAAAATCAATTCGTTCCTCATCTGCGGGGTTGCCAATTTTGTTTTCAGATTCAGCAACCCGAACATTATGAATAGATTTAAGTAAGGCTGAATGCTTAAAAAAGATATCTTCATCTGCTTGATGTTCTACTGTATATTTAAAATAAAGAGGGCGCTCTAGAAACTGAGTCACTTGCTGCTTAGCAAACTCTCTTGGGTCTATCTCATAGACAAATTTATTCTTATTAAATAGGTTGGCACGACCTTGATCATCTATCGCAACGCCGGTATCAGTAGGTTGATAATCTTTAAATTCTTTATAAATACCAGGCATACGCTCTTTTATCAGCGCTAAATTAGCTAATAACGTAGCCTGTAACATCATTTTTGTTAATTCTTGTTGGTTAACGCTCAAGGTTTACTCCATTAACTTTTCTTAACTACCCCTGGGAGGTTAGCTAATTGTGCGGTTAAATAATTACCCGTGTTTTTTAAATTACCTACGAGTAAATCCATTGCATTATACTGGTTAAGTAACCTTTTTTCATAATCAGCCATTCTTAAATTAAAGCTAACAGATTCATCTGTAAGCTTATCTATTTGAGCTTCTCGGCCATCAATTCTAGTTTCTATTATACCGCCTGACGCAGTATAGCCTTTAATAACATCATCAAATTTAGCAACAAAGCCATTATCATCATCGCCAGTAAAAAATCGTTGGACTGCATTTGGATCTTTTTCTATGGCAGCTTTTAATGCATCCGAATCTAAACTTAACTTTCCTGAACGCTCAGTTCTTACCCCTAGGTTAGCTAAAAATTCTTTTTTGTCATCAGTAACATTAAATTCAGAGGTTAGCATCGATCTCACTTGATTTACAGAGCCTCGTAATAGTGAATCACCAGCTAAAGCCCCCACTCCATCTTCTTTGCTTGAACGACCTAGTTGCTTTGATAAATCAATAAATGAATTAAATTTATCTATAAAGGATTTAAGCCCAGCGGATACATTATTATTATTTTCAGTAATTTTAGCATTACTTATATCGTCATCAGTACCGTGTATTTTTTTAGCGGATATAGTAACGCCATCAATAACATCTACAAACTCATTGGTACTGCTAGTAGCATTTAATTGGCCATCAATTGTTATCGATGCATCCGCAGCTTTAGTTACTTCTGTTAAGTTTTCAGCATACGTTGTTGAGGCCGGATCTGGATCGTAAGCAAAACGAGATAAACCGCTAGCATCTGTATTATTTGCATCACCAGTGTCATCAACAACAATCTTAATTGCATTAACTTCTCCAGTTTCTTTGCTAGACAAAACAAGACGCTCACCGGTGCTATCGGTAATAATGGTTGCACTTACTGAGTCATTATCATTAGAGTCATTAATTGCATCTCTAATATCTGTAAGCGTAGCAGTCGCTTTTACCTCAATATCAAATTTATTAGTACCAGAGCTAATAGCTAATTTACCTTCGCCAACAGCAGTTCCACTCGGTACGGCTGCTGCTACTAATTTATGGTTATCTGCAAGGCTGTTAACTTTAATTGAAAAATTATTTACTTGAGCCGCTTTTTCAGAACTCAAAGAAATAAAGTCATCGTTACCGCTGATAGAACGTTTTTGATAATTATCCGTGGTTCCTAGCGACTCTAGAGATTTATTGAGCTCTTCAAGCGATGACTTAAGCGTACCAACCGCTGATATATCGGTAGTGTGAGCCGCCTGTTGACGAGTTACTCTTGCTTGATAGGGGGCCTTTTGTGAATTCACCAATGCATCTACAATATCGTTAACTTGTAAACCGGATCCAATACCTGTAAATGAAAGAGCCATAATTCAACCTCCTATTAAACTTAATTTGTTATACTTTAAAATCTACTAATACACCTGTTGCTTCAGCTAAATTAGAAACAATTTGCAAAACTTCTTCCGAAGGGTACTGCTTAACTAAATCGCCACTCTCTTTATCTATTACTTTGATAACGTTACGCCCAGAATCTTCGTCAACATGAAACTCTAAACTTCGATTCATATCACTCATAAATGTCTGCAATTGTTGCGCCACTTTTTCTAGTTTCTCTGGAGATAAATCGTCATTGCTAGCGGTTTGTGTTTGTTCTGCTTGTTCAACAGTGTCGTTTTGCTTACCATTATTATTATAAAGCGAAACTTGGTTAGCTGACTGGTTGGATATATCTTTGTGATTAATAATATTAATTTGAGATGGTACGTTTGAAGTTTCCATAACTCGCCCCTAAACATAAAGCTGAGATACAATTTTATAATAATAAATAAAAGGGAGGTTAAACCTCCCTTTTATTCTAGTTTAGCCTAATAAACTTAAGGCTGCTTGTGGTAACTGGTTAGACTGAGCCAAAATAGTCGTTCCGGCCTGCTGCATTATCTGATTTTTAGTCAACTGAGCTGTTTCAGCTGCATAGTCGGTGTCTTGAATACGACTTCTTGAAGCTGACACATTCTCCGATACATTCGCTAAGTTGCTAATCGTATGACCAAATCTGTTTTGCACCGCACCTAAATCGGCTCGTTGCGCATCAATTTGAGCCAATGCCGCATCAATTGTTTTTATCGCATTTTGTGCACCAGCCGACGTTGAACCCGAAATATTGATATCTTCAATCGCTGTTAACTTACTGCTACCACCGGTAGATGTAACCGTACCTGCATCTGAACCAAATATTTGATCCGCAGCTTTGCCTGAAATACCTATTTTATCCGCTGAACTTAAGTTTAATTCTGAAGAAACACTCGCTGTTAATTTAGTCGAATTAATGGTTTGACCACCCACAGTGAATGAACCACCGCCAGCAACACCCGCTACATCAACACCATTTACACCTGTGGTTTTTAAAGTAATGGTTTTGCTACTATCATCGTATATAGCATCATGGCCATCAGCTTGCATCTTTTCGGCTAAACTCTCCATACCACCAATTTTACTTAAATCGTACTTATCTTCACCTACTGTTATTACGGCATTAGCCCCTGAATCAATGCCTGTAATTTTAGTTTCAAGTTTAGCCTCAGCTTGAATACCAGCGCCCGAAGCATTTATTGTTGCAGCAATGTCAGCTGCACCAGAGTTAGCCGCAACTTCAACATCTACGCCGTTTAAGTTTACTGTTTGAGCTGTAGTGGCCGTATTAGCAGCTAAACTAGTAGACTGAGCGTCTCCCAATGCAGAAACAGTTGATGTTGCAGCCCCTTTGATTTCATTTGCACCAATTGCATCAGCAGACATATCACGTAAACTTACGTTGATAGTTTCATTTGCATTTGAACCAACTTGGAATTGTTTGGTACCGAATGAACCATCAAGCAAGCTTGTACCACCAAACTTAGTGGTTTCAGAAATACGGGTTAACTCTTGTTGAAGAGCGCCTACTTCTTTTTGTAGCGCTGCACGTGCATCCGCATCATTTGAACCATTCGCTGATTGTAGTGATAAATCACGCATACGCTGTAAGATGTTCGATGATTCTTGCATCGCACCCTCAGCGGTTTGTGCCATCGAAATACCATCGTTTGCGTTACGTTGAGCAACACCTAAACCATTTACCTGTGATGTTAAACGGTTTGCTATTTGAAGACCAGCCGCATCATCTTTTGCACTGTTAATTTTCATACCAGATGAAAGACGTTGCATTGATGTACCTAGTGCATCGCTTGATTTAGACAAGTTTCTTTGTGCGTTTAAAGACGCTGTATTTGTATTTACTGATAAAGCCATGTTATAACTCCTGATTACTTTCGTAATGTAACTAATTGATTTTCACCAAGAGCCATCACAATAAAATATGTTCAAGCTCCGTTCTGATTAAGTTAACGGCAGCTATAAAATTATCTTTAGCTTTTTTTAAAATTAATTTTTAGTTATTTTTACATAAGTTATCTGTTTGATATTGCGCTATAGGCTCAGAGGAAATTAAAACAATAGAAGATTAACGTTATTTTTCACCTCAAAGTTTAACCGCCTACTTTTAAGTTTAAAATATTGGGCTGTTGAATGAGCTAATCCCGCATCTACTTACGGCACTAAAAACAACGCGATGAAAACCAGCAGGCACCTCACAAGCGCTAAAGTATTTCCGCAAAGTCACCATTTAAATAAATATAAGTGCATATCTTTTGGTGACTTGCGGAGTCAATTTTAATTTATTTTGCTTTTTAGCACTTAATTATTATTAAAATATATTGAAACGGGTGCATCTAGATGACCTATCACTACATCAAGGTCACCATCACCATCTAAATCACCAAGAGCAATAGCTCTACTGTTATTATTACCTAGCGATTGGCCATTGCCACGAAAAGCACCTGAACCATTATTTAAATATACTCTATTAGCATTACCAAGAGCATTAGCCTCAACTAAATCATCATAACCATCGCCATTGACATCACCAAGGGCAACAGCCCAAGTATAATCATTATATTCTCCAATATTGCTGCTTACAGCTAACCCTGAGCCTTTTCTAGCTCTGTTATGGGTAAGCCAGCCCGCAGTTACAACGTCCTGATATGAGTCATTATTAATATTACCAACAGCAACACCCGGAGCATGGTATTCACCAGCCGTTTTTTTAACCGCTCTAAACTGCCCATATTCATTACTCATATACACGGTGTCTTCATTTATATTACCTGCATATATGTCTAACCGACCATCGCCGTTAAAATCTCCAACTGCAATTGCTTGTGTTCTTGTTCTGCTTCTCTTATTTGGTTCTTTTAAGCTAAAGGAGCGATTAAATATGCCCGATCCATTATTTTCATAAACTCGATTATAATTTCCAAAATTTCCCTCGACTATGTCTATATCACCATCGTTATCCATATCACCTACAGCAAGGGCTTGAGTTTTACTATCACCTAAAGATTGTCCTGAGTCAGTAAAAACCCCCGCTCCATCATTAAAAAAAACTTTGTTTGCACCGCTATCATTACCAATAACCAAATCTACATAACCATTTCCATTGAAGTCAGCAAGCTTCACAGAATAAGAATACATTTGTTCATTAACATCAGTTATTTGCCCTGAGTCGGAAAAGTTACCTAAACCATCATTCAAAAAAATACGAGCACCACTAGGAATAGAGGTAGCGATATCTAAATCACCATCGTTGTCTACATCAGCTATTGCTAGTGAAAACACACCTCGACTCTCTAACGCTTGTCCCGAATCAACAAAAAATCCCGTACCGCTTACAGCGCTAAAGCTTGTTAAAGCTAGAGAGACCGTTGCGCAAAGTATACTCAGTTTACTGTTCATTATTACAATTCCTTTTTCTTAGTTAATTGAAATTAAACTATAAAATATCACTAGATAAAAAACAAGCAACTTCTTGATAAAACAGGTACAAAAGATTAGATGCAATAGCTTTCGAAAAGCAAGGTGTATAGCGTAATTTAATTGAATGGTAAGAGTACTGACATTTAATTGCGGTTATGATTATTAAATTTAATGCTTTTTGAGGGTGTTTTTTTAAATTACAAAAAACGCACCTAAGTAGGTGCGCTAAATGATTCATGCTTATTATAAGGCAGTGACTTAACCACCTAGTAAGCTTAATGCTGCCTGTGGTAACTGATTTGCTTGCGACAGGATGGTTGTGCCTGCTTGTTGCATTATTTGGTTTTTAGTCAATGTCGCTGTTTCAAGCGCGTAATCGGTATCTTGAATACGACTACGCGAAGCTGATACGTTTTCAGATACGTTAGCAAGATTGGCAATAGTAAAGCCAAAGCGGTTTTGCACCGCACCTAAGTCGGCACGTTGGGCATCAATTTGTGCTAATGCTGCATCAATTGCTTTGATAGCTTCTTGTGCGCCTTCTGAAGTTGAACCTGAAATATCAACACTTTCAATACTTGTTAATGAACTAGAGCCGCCTGATGATTGTATTGCAGCAGCCCCTGTGCCAAACAATTCATTCGCGGTGGTCCCTGAAATACCTATTTTATTTGCCGATGATAAGTTCAGCTCTGCAGAAACACTAAATGAGTTAGCAGTACTTGTTACTGCCGTTCCACCTAAAGTAAAATCACCTACCTCTGTACCTGTGATATCAATACCATCAACGTCAGTTGCTTTAAAAGAAATCACTTCAGTTGCTGGGTCATAAATAGCATCATAACCAGCTTGTTGCATATCGGTAGTCAAGCGTTCTTTTTCACCACCATAATTACCTAAGTCAAATGACTTCTCAACCACGCCATTTTTCTTAATTTCAATCACGCCTTTACTGTCTGATGTAATATTTGAGAAAGTCGTGACAATTTTTGCCTCTGCTACCACACCGGCGCCTGACTTATTAATTGTATCTGCGATAGCAGCCGCACCAGAGCCAGCAGCAACAACAATATCTGTACCATTAATATTAACCGTATCAGCACTGGTGCCATGGTTAGTGGCTAAGTTTACAGTTTGTACATCACCCAAGGCAGTATTTGCTGCAGTGGCAGTCGCAGGCCCTTTAATTTCATGTGCGCCAATTGAATCTGCGGCTACGTTACGTAAGCTTACATTAATTGTTTCATTCGCATTAGCACCAACCTGAAATTGCTTTGTACCGAATGTGCCATCTAATAAATTGGTGCCACCAAATTTAGTGGTATCTGAAATACGTGTTAATTCTTGTTGAAGTGCACTGACTTCTTTTTGCAGTGAAGCACGGTCAACCGCACTATTAGAGCCATTCGCTGATTGCAGTGATAAGTCACGCATACGCTGTAGTATGTTTGCCGATTCTTGCATTGCACCTTCTGCGGTTTGTGCCATTGAAATACCATCATTTGCATTTCGTTGTGCAACCGTTAAGCCATTAACTTGTGAAGTTAAGCGATTGGCAATTTGCAGACCTGCCGCATCATCTTTAGCGCTATTGATTCGCAAGCCTGATGATAATCTCTGCATTGATGTTTCTAGTGCCATACTAGATTTTGATAGATTTCGTTGCCCATTAAGTGATGCAACATTTGTATTTACGCTTAAAGCCATTTTACCATCTCCTAGTTTTAATTAAGAATGTGGTTCAATTTTCTTTAGCAGAATCCACACTTTTCTATGATCAAGTAAATGCATTTGTTGTGCCAACTCAAATTAAAACATTAAGGCATTGTTTTTAAACATGAAAAACAAAAATAAAATGGGTATTAGTTAATAGTTAAATTGATTTTATAAAAGAGGAAGAAAGGGGTGACAATTTTTTGCCGCTTAATAAGGGCAAGTTATTACCCTTACTGATGAAGGGCAATAACGTGAATAAGTTTGGTTTATATATAATCAAATAATGTTAGTTTAGCCAAACGGCCAAACGTGGCTTGCGACGCCTGCAATCCAGTTTCTTGTTTAGTTAATTCACTAATAGCTTCTGCCATATCAACTTCAACTAAACTTGATTTGCTCGCTTTGTTATTTATATCTACAGCACTATTAGAATCAGTTACTTTATCAACTACATTCATTCGCCCACCCAGACTAGATTGCGTAAATACAACTTGCTCACTCGCATTTTTTAGTTGTATTAGGCCACTAGCTAACGCTTGTTGTAAGTCTTCACCTTCTAGCGTTTCATCTTTTAAACTTGTTATAAGCCCTTGCAGAGTATTGAGTACATTTTCTTTATGCGGTTTCTCAAGACTAAAATCTAACTGCCCTGGTGCTTCGCCTTCGAGTTTAATTTCCATCCCAGCAAATTCAATTGTCTCATCGGTTACCTCCCCTGTAACAGGAGGAACAAGTGGCACACCATCACGTAGTATTTCGTATGTATCAGGGGAAGATGCTGTTGCACCTGGTAATACATTAACGTTGTATGTATTTACAGTTGCTGAAACCAAAGGATCTGGGTCCGTGTTGTAATTATTGCTATGGAACTTATCAAACTCACCTTGGTTACTAACGTAAACAGTGCCCGATGTGATTGTACCTGTAGCTGTGCCTCTGTTTGAGGTTACATCTAATCGGGCATCAACTTTTTCAAACGCGTTAAATCCATTATCGCTGGATTTAATTTCAACACCTTTAGCAATAGTCACCTCATGTTGGCCCTGATCGCCTTGATACTCATATTTTTTAGTGACGTTATTAAAAGTATAAGTTTGGATATTGTCTTGATACCCAGAGAAAATATATTTACCACCTTCTGACTGGGTGTTCATTAAGTTAACCAATGACTTTTGTAACTCTTGTAGCTCACCTGCAATTCCTGCCAAATCACTTTTACTAAGCGAACCATTACCCGCCCGAATGGTTAATTCTTGCGTAGCTAAAATGTTTTCATTCATGCCTTTTAAAATACTATGCTCAGTCTCTAATCGACCTTTGAGCTGATTAATATTTTTAGTGTACTGTTCATTTGTTTCTATTTTATTGGTGTACAGCATACCTTGCGATACCGCAGCTGGCGCTTCTGAAGTCGTTAAATACTTTTCTCCGGTAGTTACACGCTCTTGAGCACTTGCCACACCTTGTTGATTTTTAAGTATGTTATTAATACTGTTTTGATACATTAAGTTATTTGATAAGCGCATAATTACCTCGCGGCACTAAGTAAAGTTTCAAAAATAGAACGGGCTGCTGCTAAAACTTGTGCTGAGGCGGCATAAGATTGTTGAAAACGCAGTAAATTTGCCGCCTCTTCATCAAGGTTTACACCTGATAGCGACTCGTACCAAGATTCAGATTGCTTGGCAAGCGCATCAAACGCGGCCCCATTTGTTTTCGCCTGACCTGTTACCACACCAATATCTGTAACAACCTCAGCAAAAGCTTGATTAAATGTTCCGTGGTTATCTGCAGATGCACTTGCGACTACATTTTGACGAACCAATTCGCCATTTTGAAGTTCAGCAAGTTTTAAACCATTACGGTTATCGTCAAAGCCCCCTTCGTTAAACTCTAATGTAAAGGTATCGCCCGTTGCAGGAACCCCATCTATATTAAAATCAAAACCATAGGTGCTATAAGGTGCACCAGCTTGCGCCAATATATTATTAGCCGGTGGCGTTACAGTGAATGTGGTCGTACCGCTCGTATCTGTTACCTGATACTCGTTTGTATTAGCTGTTTTAACTAGCGTAATAGGACCATTAGTTAGCCCTAAAGGCAGATTGGTAAATCCACCGGCTGTAACACTGCTTACGTCGCCCGCCGAAATAGCCGCGCTCCCAGTATTATCAATATTATTTTTGGTTCTTACAGGCGATGCTAATGCTAAATCTTCACCTCTTTCAGTGGTCAGTGTAATATTACCGGCGGCTCCAGAGTTTAGTTTTACTTGAAATTGATCCCCCGCAACACCCGCGCCCGCTATATTCATTTGTAAACCAAACGATTCGCCACTTGTTATAGCGGCTGAATCGACAATTCCACTTGCAGGCACAGTTGCAAGAGAGGGATTACCTAAGGGCTCCCCTTTGTTATCAATAGGCTGAATACTGACTTCATTAGGGTTTGTAGTAAAAGTAATAATAAAATCACTAGCTGGAAGCTCGCTTCCTTTTCCAGCTTCAACCGTTGCGGTTATTCCTGCGGTACCTGTGTTCGCTTTATAGGCGTAACCGTTAACCGTAGGTATATTAAATATATCGCCGCCAAGCTCTCCATCGGCATCCATACCAAGGCGGTTCTGCTGGTTGAATGAATCAGCTAGAGCAATTCCCATTTGTCCAATTTGATTTTGAGTAGGCACTAAAATATCGTCTCTAAAAGCGAGTAAACCGCCTATTTTGCCCTTTAATTTGCTCGCATCAACTTCTATTGGCACAGCTTTACCACCGTTTACCTCTAGACGAAGTTCTTTAAAATCGGCGTCAGGATCACTGCTTATTGAAAATAAATTAAATGAACCATTTTGCATAACTACGGCTTCACCCGTGCCCATAAAAACTTGCTTTTCGCCATTAGGGCCATCGAGCGTTTCAATATCAATTAGTTTAGATAAATCGCGAATTGCTTTATCACGTTCATTATAAGCAGAGCTCGCATTAGCCTCTTGGCTTGTGCCGCTAACCCCTGCAATTTCTTGATTCAAGGTATTAATGCTTTGGATTAACGTATTGGCTTCACCGGCAAATATTTCTAACTGCTCATTCACCACTTCTTTTTGCTCTGACACAATTCCTGAAAGTCTATTCATTTGATCGAGTAAATTTTTTGTGTCGCTTATAACTAATGAACGAGCAACCGAAGACGAGGGCTGATTTAGTGCCTCTTGCACATTATTAAACATGGAATTTATACGTGTTGATAAGCTATTAGACTCTTCCGAAAACAAGGTATCAATCCGGTTCGCTTCACCAACAAATTGATCAAAAAAGGTTTTATTAGAGGTATCTCTATTTAATTGCTTCTGCGCAAATTCGTTAAGTAGTCGGTATGTTTTATCCCTACCCACCTGATTATCAAAGGTTGTTGCAAATTCTGTTCGCTCGCGTACGTAGCCCTCAGTATTCACATTCGCAATGTTTTTACTTGTCGTTTGCAACAATTCAGAATTAGCTCTGACTCCTGAACGTGCAATATTAAATAAATCATACGACATGTTACTTTACTCCTTGGCGGATTACATTTGCCGCAATATCTTTTAGCTCATCACTGTTAAGCACTTTCTTTATTTTGCTGGCATAGTTTGGATCGGTGGCATAACCTGCTTTTTGTAATGAATCTAAAAATTCAGTCGGTTTTGCAGTATTTTGTAGTGCATCTTGGTAACGCGGGTTTTGTGTTAAAAAATCAACAAAATCATTAACACTTTCTTTTATTGAATCGTAAGCTCTAAAGCTAGCTTGTTTTTTTACTGCCGTGCCCTGCTCAAATTCGAGTGTTACTTTGCTTGCTTTTTCGCCTTCCCAACTTTTATCTGACTTAATATTAAATAAGTTGAATGAACTATTACCGTCACTTTTATTAATGATGTGTTTACCCCAACCCGTTTCAAGTGCAGCTTGTGCAACCATAACAGCGGGATTCAAGCCAATTTTTTGTGCGGCTGTTTTAGCATGTTCCCAAACCGAACTGACAAACTCTTCAGCGGTTTCAAACGTAGGCGTGGTTACTGTTGATTTTTCAGCCTCTGCTTTATTGTTATTAAGAGCAGACGTTGCTTCTTGTGCTGTTTGCTCATGAGGAAGTGTCGAACCAGCTCGTTTATCACTAAAAATATCATTAGTGGTTCTAAGTACAGACCCCGGCATAAAGCTCTTACCGTCCGGAGATAACTGTTGAACAATTAAATCAGCCAACCCCAATGAACCATTAGATGAAAGCTCAGTAGATAATTGCTGATCGTGCATTTCTTCAAAAAACTTAACACCACTTGAATTAAAAGGACTTTCTTTGTCTTCAAATGCTTCGTTTGCTTTGCGCATACTTTTGAGCAACATTTGCGTAAAAATAGCTTCAAATTGTGCCGCCGCTTTTTTGAGCGCAGCTTTAGACGCATCCGTTGACGCATCACCGCTCGTTAAGGCTTCTCGACGCAGAGAATCTAAGTTACCTAAATCAAAAAAGTTTTGCTTATCGAGGTGATTTGTTTCCATCAGCTTTTTGACACAATAATGAATAATACGAATTAGAATGCAAAAATTGAACCACTTAATATGTGATAAAACTATGTTGGTGGGAAATGTACAAGTTAAGTCCTAAAAAATAGTTTTCTAGGGCCTGTTGACCTTTCAGGATTAAAATTTGTTCAATCTAGGGGCGATTTAATCGCGGCGTGAGGTTTGTAACCTAGTGGGCTAAGTAAAAACCGAGCAACAAAGAGTAAATTGCCCCTAGGC
>NZ_JACJEM010000040.1:0-30544 GCF_014164085.1 Pseudoalteromonas sp. SG45-5
AACAACACCAAACTCCCACTTTATATTCTGCATAAAATACAGTAATCGATTGAACCAAAATAGGAACTCAGCTATGGTTTGTTTATCAATAAAAATAAATAAAAAAACGAGTTAATCTACAGGCTCGTTAGCCATATAGGAGTAATACGATAATATGGAATACTTGTGGTTAGTAATTCCGGCTTGCATGACATTGCTTGTTGTCTTATTCATAAAGGAGAGGAAGCAAAAAAAGGAAACGCTCACTCAATTAGAAAAAGATGGTTTTAAGCATGTTTTTTATGGCGACGGTACGAATTTTATCGCCTTTAATCTCGTCAATGGATATTTTAGATTTGGTCGCCTTAATTCAGGTGATTTCGCTGAGAGGCCAGTTAATTTCATTACTAATTATGAATGGAAATGGGTGGATAGAAACGCCCAACGATTTTCAAATAAGTTCTTTTTTTATATTTCAGATGTTGAACATTCGATGCATGAAGTCTTTTATAATGACAAGGCAAGAAAAGCAGAAGTTGAGTGGGCTAAAATTCAAGCTGTTTACAGCGAATGTTGCTCATCCCAGTATCAGGTGGTTGAAAACATGGAACGAAATGACAGGTATGATTTTTTTGTTTCTCATGCCAGTGAAGATAAGAATGAGTTTGTACGTCCACTTGTTCAAGAGCTTAATAGCCTGGGGTTGAAAGTGTGGTATGACGAGTTTTCGCTTGAAATAGGTGATAGCTTGAGGCGAACTATTGATCATGGCTTAGGTAATGCAAAATATGGAATTGTTGTTTTATCACCGGCATTTTTTGCAAAGCAGTGGCCTCAGTATGAACTCGATGCCTTAGTAAATAGATCGATGAGCGGCGAGAAAGTTATTTTACCCGTTTGGCATGGTGTTCAACATCAAGAGGTGTCTCAATATAGTCACAGCCTTGCTGACAAAGTTGCTTTTTCATCGTCGTCATTAAATATTCAAGAGATGGCATCTGAATTTCTACGGTTACTACAAAAAAATGGCTAACAAACGGCTGCACCGGACAAATTTTCGCTGGCGCATTTTGTGCAAAAAAAGCACAAAAGCTGCCAGCAAAAATTTGCTCGGTGAGCCGGGCGTTAGGCTTTATAGCTGCACATCAATAGTTTCACAGTCAATAAAAAGGATAGGTTATGGAAGTTGTAGAAAAAATATTAGATTATCAACTAACTCATAGTGTTTTTGATAATGCAACATTTTCAGGGACAGACGGAATTGCTAAGCTTGCAATAAATAAGGGGTTTAATACGTTATCGCCTAAACAAAAATCAGTACTTGAGCCATACCTATCTACAACATGTTCAGGTGTTACCGATCCAGGGGGATACCATATGGATGTTCGGCTGAGCTAGATGGTGAGGCACTACTGAATGCTTATGAACTGTGCGATGATACCGAGTCGTTAGTTTGCGAAGACTGCAATAATGAACAGGCGGATTATGCTCATCAATGGGATAAGATCTCTCAAGAATAAAGCCTAACAAGAACTTCAAACGGAAAAAATACAGTTGGCTGCCTCACTTCGTTCACATTATAATTAAACTAGACACCCATTGTAATTATTACAGAAATCGCCAATGAGAACAGGAAGGTAAGCTCAGTTTATAAATAATGAATCACGAAAAAGACTCAGCTATATAGATAAAACGAAAGTGAATGCCTTTACTTTACACTGCTGCAATAGTATTGCTTTGTTCATAATAGTGAAAAGCTGAAAAGCAAGATGCTTTTTATCACCTCATATAAGCCACTCAAACAGCAGTAATCCCTTTCAAAATGCCAACTAAAATAGCAGCAAATCTTCTTTAATCTTTTACGCAAGGTTGAAGTAACCAATTGACCCAAAAAAGGAACTCAGCTATGGTTAAAGCACCGATATAAGTAAATAAAAATAAGTTAATATAAGGCTTGTATAAGCATATATTACAAATCAGGCAGGAGAAAAAATATGCCAGTATGTGATGGGAATAATTGTTCAAATAATATTCCATGGAGAATTACTAGTGCTAGTCTGCAGGTTTCGAGTGGAACAGAAAAATTTAAAATAGATGAGATTAAAAGGGTTCTAAATCAAGTAATCCGTACTGCATATGGAGGCTGTTCAAATGTAATAAATGTTGCGGCGAAGGGCGTTGTTTTTAAAAATTATTGCAATAAGTGTTGGTCAAAACAAGCTGCGATCTGGGGAGATGTAGCAACCTACAAAGATGCTCGCGCAAAAACGGATTCTACAGCTATTTATTTTCAGGTTTTGAGTCCTTCATTCATAGTAAATCATTCACCAGATTTGGAGCGAATACTTTCTTGTGCGTGTCACGAATTAATGCACTACTGGTCCCATAACTCTATGGGATTACAGGATTACAACCGAACCATAAATGTAGATTGGGATGAAGCTGTTGCAGACTTATTAGGTTACCTTACCTACAAAGAGTATTTTCGTGGCCGTTTCAAAAAGTATATTACTCCCTATAATAAATATCCTAAATGTATCGACCTTGCTAGGCAATCATTTATGAGTAGGCCTAAATTTCAATGGAACAAAATAATAGAGGGTGGTGATGAGCGTGCGCAATTACCCACGGAGCTGAAATTATTTTTCGATAAACAAGCCTGGGATAAGTCGATGCCTCAAGTTTTGAAGTTAAAAGCCTCAGATATTGTTTCAGAAATATTATTTAGCTCATTGGTCAAGTGGTTCTTTAATGGACCCCATGAAAGGGCTCCATCTATTGGAAAAAACTGTAGAGAATTTTTGACTGCAAATGGTATTCAAAAGCTCATTAACACTAGTCAAGTGTTCCCTGCATATGCCGGATATGACACAGAACACATATTATAATTTTTATTATCGGTTTAGAATTGGGCTATGCGAAAGTAGCCTAACAAGTTGCTGTACTCTGAAATTTACTTGCTACGCTCATCATTTTTGGTGAGCAGCAATTAGGAACACTGGACTTTCTATAGTTTTTTAGAGGTGGTGCACTTCGCTTGAATCTGGCTTTGAATCACTTTACCACTACAGGGGAAGAGTTTTGTTCTTCAATTAGAGTGTCTATCAGGTTTAATTCCTTAAAATAGCCGTGAGTTCTCTTATTATATTTTAATGGTAATGCAGCAAACAATTGAACTAAAATAGGAACTAAGTTATAGTTTGAATGCTAATGAAAAGTAAACAAAAAATGAGCTAATCTTTAGGCTCATTATATTAAACAAGGATTGTATATGAATTTTAAATTATTAATGTGCACGCTTAGCTTTTCTCTCCTCTTTGCCTGTAACGACAGTTCCCCAGATAGCCAAACAACAGAATTAACTAATTTAATAGGGACTAACTATCAAAAGTGGAAAAACTCTAATATAAATACGTACGCATTTACATATCATGCACCGCCTAGTGATTGCCCAGCAACTGATGCACTC
Organism: Pseudoalteromonas sp. SG45-5; assembly: GCF_014164085.1. NCBI lineage: Bacteria > Pseudomonadati > Pseudomonadota > Gammaproteobacteria > Alteromonadales > Pseudoalteromonadaceae > Pseudoalteromonas > Pseudoalteromonas sp. SG45-5. The sequence goes on from NZ_JACJEM010000040.1 coordinate 3,449, forward strand.
CCTCCCGTAGAAATAACGATTGAGAACAATGTAATTACCAAACTTTACATACCTGAACTAGGTGAAAGCTTAGAACTCGATTCTCAGGTGTATCCAACTATTGCGGATGTTTTCGAAAATATGCTTAAGTCAGTTGAACATATCAAAGGTACTCCATTATTTGATAAAACGTTTGGCTACCCCATAAGCTATGAAACGGATATTAGTGATTTAGAATGTGATGGTTATTCAATAACCATAACTTCATTTATGTAACCAGAATGGGTAGCCGGAGGTCTTTGACCTCCAGCCTCAAACTATCCTCAAAACAAATTAAAATAACCCCATCCTAATTATTATGAAAGTTGCCAATTGAGGGGTTTAGTTTATACAATGAATTATAAAAAATCGACGTTGTATAGATTAAGGTGAAACTAGATAATTAGCCTCGCAGTAGTCCTCTTTATGAAAATTATAAAAGCTGAGGTATTTAACCTATTTTTTGAGATTGAAGGGATAATACTTCTGTCAGTCAGGGAAAGCGATTCCAGTCGCTGAGCAAAGCCGAACGCTGGCTATTTTCACTAAAGTGATTATTTAAGACTGAATTAAAACGCATGCAAAAGGCTGGTTTTTACTAGATTAAAAGTTTTGCACCACGATTAACCCCCAAGGCTGAATGAATTTCAATTTTCAAAGGTCAGTACACCCTAATGTAATAATTATTAATATAACGATTTGAAAGAGTGACTATGATTATAAAAACAAAAATAGGTTTTGGTACTCTACTAAGTGCTTTATTTTTTACACCTGCTTTAGGTTTTGCAAAAACAGATGCGCCTACAACTCCTGAGCAGTGGCGTAGTATTACTAATAGCGATATAGAAGCTGCTTACAATATAACCGCACTAAACCACCCCGGTATGGTTGATGTTAATAACCCAGCGTTTCCAGCATTATTAAAAAAAGCAAAAGTAGAAGCATTAGCATTATCGGTTGAAGCGAGCGGGCCGCAGGTTCATGTAGCTGCAATTGCGCGCTTTAACACTGTGTTACAAGATGGCCACGCGGGTGCGTTTTCAAGCGTAGAGCGACCAGCGCGCCGCTGGGCAGGTTTTAGTGCTGTATGGCGAGGCGATGCGCTAAAAGTGTATTACAGCGAAGCCAAAAATATTAGCAAAGGCGACGTTGTAAGCCAATGTGATGGGCAAAGCACTGATACCTTAATGCGTAAGAGAATATTTAAGTTTCATGGCGAAGTGGCACAGCCTGGTCATTGGTGGCAGCAAGGTTGGCGGTTACTAATTGACGAGGGCAATCCATTTTTAACCCTTTTAAAAGAATGCAAATTTGTTAAAGCCAATGGCGAAACTTTTACACAAGTACTGAATTGGTCAGTAATGCCTAAATCAGTCAGCAAACATTTAGAAAATGCCTACAACGGTGATGAACTCCCCATTGATTTAACGTGGCCTGATAAACATATAGCTTGGATTGCTATGCCTAGTTTTTCGGTAAACGATAAACAAACAGCTGCCTACAATAAAGTGTTTGAAAAAATACAACAGCAGCGTAGCAAACTGCTTACTGCAAAAGCAGTGGTATTAGATTTGCGTCATAATCAAGGTGGTTCGTCTTATTGGAGCTTACAAATAGCAAAAAGGTTATGGGGTGAAAAAGTTGTAAATCACAATGCGGCTGGTTTGTCTCAAAATACGCAAGTGTGGTGGAGAGCATCAAAAGATAATACTGACTATGTGCAGTCGTTAATTGAGGTTGTGAAAGATCAGCCCGAAACGCATGCAGCTATCACAGCTGTTGCTAGCGGGATGACACAAGCGCTTAAAAACAACAAACCGTTTTACATTGAAGAAAAAGATAGCCAACCAGCGCTAGATCAAAACACATCCTTAACCAGCGACTTTAAAACCAAGGTGTTTGTTATAGTGCCACCGCAATGCGCGAGTGCCTGCTTAGATGCCATTGACGTGTTTAAACTATTTCCAAACACGCAATTATTTGGTGCACCAAGCAGTGCAGATTCTATGTATATGGAGGTACGCTTAGCTGATTTACCCTCAGGTTTAGGCAAGGTGATTGTGCCTAACAAAGTGTACGTTAACAGAGCTCGTGAAAAAGGTGATTATTATAAACCAGATATAGCGTACAGTGGTATTGATTGGACGACTGGTCTGTTACTTGAGGAGATTAAAAGTAACGAATAAGCTGGTTTGTTTCTACTTTGTTACTATTAGCAGTAACAAAGTAGATAACCTGCATCGCATTTAAAAGCTGTATTGGTATATATCGCCTTGAATAGCTTTTAGGCGAACCCAGAATATGTATTGCTGATCAGGTGCTATTGTATACTGATGAACGAAATTATCAGGCTTTGGCATAATCAAACTCTCTTTTTGTGTCTTGATGTCGAACGCCCAAATCCCCGTAGCTTCTCGGTAAAAGTATAAATTTTGGTTAATAAGTTGCCAGTTGAGCCAATTGATTCGATTAAAGTCTTTAATAACGAGTTCTTCATTTGATTCTGTTAACTTTTTACGCCATAAGCCATCTACATTAAATTTTGAGTAATAGAGGTATTGATCAACAATTCTGCCACTGTAGCCTCCATTTAAGGTTAATTGAGTGTGTTTGTCTGTACTTCGTTGATACAACCACAGTTGCCATTGTCCAGAATAGTTGCCGCTATAAATAATGTTATTGTGTGCGTCGTAATTAGCAACATAACTACTGCGGTTTTTAATAAATACTTTTTGATAGGTATTTTTATTTAAATCTAGTTCAAAAACATCGCCGTGCTTAGTAAATAAAATACGACTGCCATCATCAGACAGTTCGTAGCGGACAAACTGTAAGTCAAAGGGAAAATCGATATCAATTAATTGGGCTTTGTTATTTTTAATTCTCCAAAAGTGATGACTTTTATAACGCGTAGATAAAAAAGTCTGTGTGTCAGCCTGCATTCGGGGAAGAAGCTCTGTACGCGCACTTTGCTGCCACACATGCTGACTTTGGTTTAGAGTGTCATACTTTACAATTTCGCTTACGACATCAAGACTACTTACTAATAGCGAGGCATTCAATTTGGTTGGAATAACCGCTAAAGAACTAATTGTAAAATCTAATTGCTTAAGAAGTGTATATTGGCCGTTAGTCGTATCTAGTGAAAAAAGCCTATTGGTGTCGGCAATAATTAATGTATTACCATTTGGGTGCCATACCAAGTTTTTAAGACGAAGGTTTACTGTGTGTTTGTTTAGTTGCTGCTCTTCAAGCTTTATAATTATTGTTGATTCGCTTTCGCTTATATAACGAATAATAGCGAGTTGGTTGTTATGACGATTGTAGGAAAAATCAAAATCACCTTTGGTATTATTCTTACTATTCGGGTTTGTAATCTGTTTTAATCTACTTGTGTTTACATTATAGCCATATACTTGATATGGATGAGATTTACTAAAACGCTTGTTGAAGTAAAAGGTGTTATTTTCTCCCCATACTAATGAAATGGGAGGCTCATCGCATGGTAATAAAGATTGTTTTTGCTTTGTGAGTACATAATAAATCGAAATTAAACACTGTTCATTATAGTGTGTTGCATAAACAATACGTTTCCCATCAGCGCTTATAGCTGCTAACGAGTTGGTGAGTATCTTGTTTTGAGCATGTGTTTTTGTATCGTATAAATAGATTGATTGACTATCATCCTCATCAAGATGATGAAATAAAATGAGCCCTCCAAATTGGGTTGCTGATAGCTTGTATTCTCTGCCTTGCAAACCGACCAATGGTGCACTAACAAGTGATAATTGATTCGGTGTGGTTAAGTTTTTAACTTTGGAGGCGGTGCTTAAAAGTGCAATCAATAGCAGGGCTATAGTAACTGCAATAATTGATGCTTTTTTGATATTGCGCACAGGTTTTTTAAATAATTGGCTTTTAAAAGCAACCTTTTGATCAGCAGGCATTTTATCGTGCGAAATATCTGTATTCGTTACAGTAGCAACTAACCGATATCCTTGAGTAGGCACAGTTTCAATAATGGTCTCATCAGTGAACGCTGAAAAATGGTTTCTTAATAAAGACACGGTTCGGTTGATTGCACCTTCGCCTACAACCCGATTATTCCAGACTTCAACTATGAGTTGGTCTCGAGTGACAATTTTCCCATTGGCTGCTAGTAAAGCCGTTAATAAACTGAACACTTTTGGTTCAAGTTTTCTAGTTTGACTGTCACTTTTTAATGTTCGTTGCTCTTCGTCAAAAATAACGGCCGAAATACGGACAGCCATAGGGTTCTCTATGATATTGAAATTAAATCGGTTTTTTAAACATAACATAAATATAACAAAAACATAAGCGCCAACGATGGCCGTACTAAGTAAATACATGATTTGCTACTCACTCATATTTAATAAGAGTAAAGAAAATGCGTGTTTATTTATATTTATTATTAAAAATAATGGCGGTTACATTATTATTAATGGGCTGTAATGGTACCAACAAAGACTCAAAACTGACGGGCACAGAACCCAGTAATTTGACAAAAATTAATTTAAATAACCGAAGCTATTATATTGCAATGCCAAGTAATAATTTTGATGCGAAAAAGTCTTATAAGCTTTTATTGGCCTTTCATGGCTCTGGTCAGGGTGCAAAAAATATGCAAAGTATGGCGGCGTTTGAATCAGCATCAGAAAATTATATCGTCGTTTATCCACAATCAAAAGTTGAAGAGTGGAATGAAGGATGCGACTGCAATAAACCTCATCGATTAGGTATTAATGATTTGGCGTTTGTCGAAAATGTTGTGACTGATGTTAAAGCTAAGCATAACATTATTGATGAGGAGCTTTTTGCGGTTGGATTTTCTCAAGGCGGCTTATTTGCACAAAACTTGATGTGTAATAGTGAGTTAAAGTTTACGGCTATCGCGTCAGTTGCCGCACCTATGTCAGAGCAATTGTCACAACGGTGCGAGATAAAAAATGACACCAACTACATGATGGTACACGGAACAAATGACCAGCCTTTACCTTTTGAGGGGAGGGCACATTCAAACTTTGGGTTAATTCCAAGTACACTTGCTATTGAATTAATAGCTAAAGCAAACGGCATAGATGCGGATGTACAATTACAAAAAAACCAAACAGTCGCTAAGTATCTATTTAAAAACGAGACTTATATTAACCAATTGGTGGCAATTGAAGGGGGTGGGCATAGTTGGGTTTTTAATGACTTTAGCACCACGAATGAAGTAGTTAGCTTTTTTGATACAGTAAGTAGAACTAAACTCGATACCTATTCAAAACTATACCGTATTGATCAGCAACAAAAAAAAGATGTACACGTACGTAGCATGGGTCTTGAACATTCGGGGCCTGCGATTATTCTTTTATCAGGCTTTAATAAAAACTTTCATAGTGACAGTGCTTGGTTTTCATTACTGCAGCCATTGATAGCAAAAACTCATCGTGTACACGTCATAGAACGCTTTGGAAATGGTTTTAGTAGCTCTGCTGAGCAACCATCGTATGCTTCCTTTGTACCTGCATTAGATAAAACGTTGGGGCTGCTTAATGAAAAGGAGCTAATTATTGTTAGCTTTGCCAGTGCAAATATTTTGGCTCATTTATGGCAGAACTCACCGGATTCACAATTTGTAACTGGCCTTAACGGTATGGTGTGGATTGACCCTGATATTTTGTTGCCACACTCTATTAGTTTGTACCAAGATTGGCCCGTATATTGGTTTAGAGATACGGGAGATGCTCTGATAACACATATAGAGGAAGGTAATTGGACGCAAAGGACTCGAGATAAATTAACTGATGAGCGCACAACGGTTGAAACACTCATCGCTTCACAATATAAAGCAGAGATGGATTGGCTGTATTTTGATTTAATAAGCCAAAGCCGTACTCAAATTGATAAACAAGTAACTCGAGCAAGAGAGATCATGAATTATCATGATGATTTAAACCGTGTTATTAGTGCTGATATAGCCAAATCCATTCCAATCTCCGTTATAGATACTGATTTTGAATCGTATGATATTAAAAATGCAGAGCCAGAATACGTAGATGGTTTAGTCTTATGGCAACAAGAGGGCTCTTTATGGAGCCAGCAAGTTAGCGAGCAATCGGGAGGGCAATATATACCGCTGAGTAATAGCGATCATATGGCAGTTTTTCAGCACCCTGACGACATTTTAAAAGCAATAGCAAATATAAAAAGTAAATGAGCTGAACTCAGGATAATAAATCTATCTCGAGCAGCTATTATCAGCGCTAACTGCGTTGAATTTACTTGCAATAGGCCCGCTATTGACGCGTAAATACAGCCTTGCTATCACTGAAAATCTCTTAACCAGAGTTCAGGTTAAATAAATTAAAAACTAACTCTAATATCCTAAATAAGTGAGCTTATGCTCACTTATTTTTTAAATGGCATGATCAATAAGCCCCATAACGAGGCATTTTGCTTTTGGCTTGGATATTCTTTTAAGCCAATATTTATATCTGCGTCGGTTTTTTTCGCTTTATCTTTGTAGCTACCAAATAATTTATCCCACCAAATAACACTAAAACCATAATTTGAGTTAGTTTCGCTAACCACTTGGCTATGGTGAATTCGATGCAATATTTGCGTCATTAAAATTAAACGCAGTGGTTTTTCAATGGCATTAGGTAGGCGTATATTTGCATGGTTAAATAATGCTAAACCATTAAGTGCTATTTCAAATATTAGTACCGCAATGGCAGGTACGCCAAGAGCAGTTATTACAATGAGTTTTATAAGTATGCTCAGTACAATTTCTATAGGGTGGAAGCGCAGCCCTGTACTGGTATCTACGTGTGCATCGGCGTGATGTACACGGTGTAAGCGCCATAAAATAGGCACGTTATGGAATAACCTATGTTGCCAATAAATTAATATATCGAGTAAAAGTATGCTCAATATAATAATTAAACTGCTTGGTAGCGCTATGTGATTAAATAAGCCTATGCCGTGCTCTTGATTGTAAAGTGCTACGGCGGTTAGCCCAATGGGAACCACTAAGCGCGCAACAACTGATGAAGCAAACACTAACCCAAAGTTGGCAAACCAACGTGTACTGCTTTTTATTGGTGATTTGCGCGCTGGTTTTTGCGCTTCAAGCAGCATCATTATAACTAAAATGCTAAAAAAGAAGCCTAAGCGCCACCATACTTCATTAGTCATCTATTACCTCAGAATTTGAACTGCTAGGCACGTTTACAGCTGCTTTGTTAGCATCGGCTTCTTGTTGCTTAAGTGTGTGATAACCGCCATGTATACGGGTAAAAATAGTTATGCCACACGCAATAGCAAAAATGCTCGCCATAACCGCAAAGTGCTGCGGCCAAATACAAAATGCAATAAATAGCGCTATTGTTTCAGTGCCTTCGGTTAAGCCGTTTAAGTAGTAAAAGCTTTTATATTTAAATTGCGGTTTTTCGAGTTTAAATTTTTCGGCGGCAATCGCAAAAGCTAAAAAGCTTGAACCCGTACCAATAAAAGTAGCAAGTAATAACGATCCCGCTATCGCGTTTTGCTCAGGGTTTGCCAAAATAAAGCCAAGCGGAATAGCCGCGTAAAATAAAAAGTCGAGTGTGATATCTAAAAATCCACCCGCGCTTGAACTTTGGTTTGCATAGCGTGCTAATGCGCCATCAAGTCCATCTAAAATTCGATTTAAAGTAATGGCGACTAATGCGCCGTACCACATTTCAAACGCCAGTAATGGCACGGCTAATAAGCCAACTAAAAAGCCTACCACGGTGAGCTGATCGGCGGTTATGCCGCGTCTATGCATAAGCATAACCACAGGTGTTAAAAGTGGCTTAATTACAGGGGTGATAAATTTGTCTAGCATGTTTATTGCCTTATGCGTTTAAAGCTATGTATTTAAAGTGCGCTACTTAAAGTAATGAGTTTGCCACTTGCAGCGTCGGCGTCGCTATGGTCATGAGTTACCATAATTGCAGGTAGCTTATGATCGCGTATTTGGCTAAATACGAGTTCGCGTGTATCAACACGCAGTTGGGTGTCGAGTTTGCTAAAGGGTTCGTCGAGTAAAATGGCTTTAGGTTCGCTCAGCAGCATACGTAATAATGCAACACGGGCTTGTTGCCCACCCGATAAATTGTCGGGGTGGCGATTACCCATGTCTTTAAGACCTACTTGCTCAAGTGCGTGTGCTATTTTTTCAAGGCGTTGTTTTTTATTACCTTTGGGCATTGCAAAGGCAATGTTACCAGCAACAGTTAAATGTGAAAACAATAAAGCGTCTTGATAAAGCACTCCAATATGGCGCAAGTGTGGAGGGGTGTTATCGATATTTTGACCATTAAGCCACACCTCTCCATTGGCCTTAAAGCTACTTGGTAAAGTACCCGTAAGCCAATTTAATAAGCTTGATTTACCACTGCCTGATGGGCCCATAATAGTCAGAATTTCACCGCCATTAACTTGCTCGTTTAAGCTAAGTAACAGTTCACTTTGGCGATAAAGCTGACAATTTTTAATCTGTAACGATGACTGCATTCAAAAACCTTAACCCTGATAGTGTTAAACATGGGTGCTTTAAATATGTGCGCGTTTAAACACGTGCACTTTTGAAAAAATATTTAGGTAAACCCCATGCCAGTATAAATCCAATAAGTGGCAACGCCATTTGCATAATAGCGTACACGGCACTGGTGCGTCTGCTTGCGCCATTGGCAAGCGTAACGGCTTCGGTTGTTATTGTGGCTATGCGCCCGCCGCCAGCTAAAAGCGTGGGGAGGTATTGTCCAAAACTAATTGCTAAGCCCAGTGCGGCTGCAATTAAAATAGGGGCAAACAACTGAGGTAGTTTTACTTTAAAAAACACCTTGCATGGCGCTGCGCCTAGGCTTGCTGCAACATGAGCAAAACGAGGATCTAAGCGCCTATAACTGCTCGCAAGTGACAAAAACACATAAGGCAACACAAACAGTAAATGCGTAAGTACCACATTAAAAAATGCGGCTTGGTTATTTACCAATTGTTGTATCCATACTAGCCCAAACAAAAAGGCAATACTGGGTACTAATAACGGTAAATAAATAATTAAACTGGTAAAACGAGAAATAGGTTTGTCACTCAACTGCTCTGATTCTAAACACAATAAAGTAAGAATAATGGCAAATAATGTGGTTACTAAACCGATTGCTAGGGTATTAAAAAGCGGATTGCCCATTTGCATTAGCGCACTTTTAAAATGCAGTAGTGTAAATTGCTCAGGGATTGCATCTGGAAAGCGCCAAAAGCCTGCAACCGACCACATAACTAAACCAATAAGCGACAATAGTATAAAGCTAATTACTAATGCGGTGAGTACGACCGTTATTTTTTGCCAATAAAATCCGCCGTATTCGCGCACTCCATTAGTGAGAGAGTCGCTAAATAGCACTCTTACGGCCTTTTCTGCGCCAAGCCAAAGGGCTAACAACCCGCCTGTAACAGCTAGTTGTAATAAAGCACCTGCTGAGGCTTTAATACGCAGGTTTAAATCAACATCGTTAAACCAATGCATTATTGCAACGGCCAACGTGGGTGGTGTATTTGGGCCTAAAATGAGTGGCATTTCTACACTGGCACTTGCATAGGCAAGCACGGCTAAAAGGGGCAAACGCAGCAGCGGATAAAGACTTGGCAGTATTACTTTAAAAAAGGCGGTCATTGGGCAATAACCCAAGTTAAGTGCAATCTTATGTTGTTGGCGTAATTTTTTGCCAAGCTCAGGTTGTGCAAGTACGCCCAGTGCCATTAATAATAAAAAGGGAAGCTCTTTTAGTGTTAAGCCTAAAATTATACTAATACCGAACGAATCATGCGGAAACATGCCGTTTGGCGCAAGTTCCCAACCGCTTAACCAAGGCGACGCTAAGCGTGAAATCATACCTGAAGGGGCAATTAAAAACCCCAGCGCAATAGCCGCTGCGGCATGAGGTATAACTAATATAGGGCTCAATAAACGCTGAATTCGGTTAAGCCACGGGCTATTAAAAAACGCAGCTAAAATCATTAAGGTAATGATAAATGCAAGCAAAGTACTTATTAAGCCTGTTGCAACGCTTAAGGTAACCATTTGGGTAAGGCCAGGTGTTTGCCAAAGGGCATTAAAACCTTGCAAGCTAAACGTTGTTTGCTCAAGTACGGGCGCATAACCAAAGGCAGGCAGCAAGACGCTAATTAAGCCACCAAGTACGGGTAATATAAGTAGAGCGAGTAAAAATCGCGGGCTAAATTTTACAATGCGCGTAAACATATCGGTGCTGCACTGCGTTGTTGCTTTGGTATTTAATGGTACACTTTTTGAAATAACGCTCATTGGCTTACTCCATAACGGGTTTGCCAACCTTGCATAATGGCGTTTACCCAGCTTGGATGAGGTTCACTCAATGTGCGTTTAATACCGTTTAAAGGCAGTGCACTTGGATGCGGTTTAGCTGTTTTAAATAAGGCTTGCTGATCAGACGTTAACGTTGATTGAATAAGTACGCTTTTATCGCCCCATATAGGCGCTTTTTGTTTTTGAGCTTGCGCCTCAGGGCTGAGTAAAAAATTAGCCACTAATTGCGCACTTTGCTGGTGGCTTGCATTGTAAGGGATTGCCACAAAATGGGTATTACTTAAACTGCCATCACTCATTGCGTAACTGCGAATGCTGTTTGGTAAATCATAGCGTTTTACAGCAGCTGGTACTTCAGGTGCTGAAAAAGTAAAGGCTAAACTCAACTCTGTATCGTCCACAAGGCGGCGCATTTGAGCACCACTTTGCATAAAATAAGTGCCACCACGCCAAAGTGTTGGGTGGAGTTTATCTAAAAAGTCCCACAGTGGGCTTAACACTTGCGCTGTGTTTTTAGTTGTAGCTGATTGGTTTAGCTGCGCTTTAATATTTTCGCTGCTTTGCTGATGCAGTACAACTAAGGCGTATTTTAAAAAGCTCATACCTAAAAAGTCAGGCGGCTTTGGGTAACTAAAGCGACCAGGGTTTTGTGCGCTCCAGTTTAACAATTCGTTTAATGTCGTCGGCAATTTATTGTTTGCATTACCATTTATTGCAATGCTGTCGTAATAAAACGTAAGTGACGCTTGCCCCCATGGAGCCTCCATCCCATTGGTAGGTAAACCAAAGTCAAAGGTTACAGCAGGGTTATTAGCCGGATCGGTTAATGCAAAGTAGGGGAGTTTATTTGCCCATTGCTTTAAAAGCAGAGAGTGCTCGCTCATGGTGGCAAAGTTAGCCCCGTTGATCCACATTAAATCTACGCTGCCTTGGTTGTTATTGTTTGCTGATTTTTCGGCAAGTACACGGCTTACTGCTTCGATGGTGTCACTTAATTTTACATGTACTAGGTTAATGTTGTACTTAGTTTTAACTTGCTGCGCTGCCCACTGAATATAAGCATTTATTTGCGCGTCGCCGCCCCATGCATAAAAGTAAACATCTTGATTGCGACCTAGTGCTTGAACTTGTTGCCAGCGAGATCCCTGTTGTGTGTTTATTACTAAATTACTTTTACTATTTGAATTAATAACGGGATTAGCAAACGCAGTGCTCGAAAAAGCAGCTAAATTTACGATTGTACAAACGCAAAACGCGACACAGCAAAAACTGTATCGCGCCTGTGTATGCCAAAACTTAATGGCGAACATTTAAATCCCAGTTGTAGTCTAAAAATTTAACTTTCATGTCATCATTTTTAAGTGCTTTTTGCTGAGCGGGTATCAGTTTAAGTGCATCGCTGTATTGCAAGAAAAACTGCTGTAGTGTGTTTGCACCTCTAAAGCCTTTTTCAAAGTCATCGCCGTACCACTTAAATATTGAAGACACGCTTAGCGTATTTTCTTGAGCCATATTACGTGTCATATCTGATAAAAAGCGCACCGTTTGCTCTTGCAATTGGCTTTCTAAATCAGTGGCTGTATACGCTTCTTCTCGAAGCGCTGGACAATCAATACTCGCGCAATTTACCGCAAAGTGAATGCGTGGGTCGTTGTATTTACCGCTACCACGTATTAAACCATGCTCAATATCATCAAGGCTGCGAGTTTTGCCAAGTAATGGCACAAACTCTTTACTCCATGGTGAGCTAAAAAAGCTCCCTAAGTCTTTAATTGATTTAAGATCTGGGTACTTTGTCAATATAAGTTCAACAGTCCACGCATTATAAGCATTGATTAAAAAAGCGAGTTGCTTAGGCTTTTCCCATGCGTCAAATTCGCTTTGCGTTACAGCCGTTAACGAATCTAAATACGTTTTTAGCTGTGCATGCTCACGTTTTATGGCAGCGTAATCAACCTCAGTACTGTGATTATGGTTAATAGCAACAACATGCCTATTTAACAATGCATTCCAGCTATCGTGCATGTTTTGGGCTTGGGCCGAAAATGACGTTGTAAACGATGTTGCAACTAAAGCTGAGCCAAATAACAATGCTTTTAGAGGTGTTTTAAACATAATTAACCTCGACGCCAAGTATGGTATTTTTCGAGCAAGTTAAGCACTTTTTCAGGTGCATGAGCGCGTTTCCACTCGCCTGCTGCGTACTTATTACCTTCAGCCCAAGTAGGATAGCTGTGTATAGTACCGAGTATTTTATTAAGGCCTAAGCCGTGTTTCATTGCCAGTACAAACTCAGCAATCAAATCGCCAGCGTGTTCAGACACCACAGTAACACCCAATATTTTGTCTTTGCCTTTTGGTGTAATCACTTTAATGAAGCCTTTTGTAGCGCTGTCGGTAATTGCACGGTCTAGTTCTTCAAATTCAAAGCGAGTAATTTCGTAATCTATGCCTTTGTCTTTTGCGTCTTGCTCGTTTAAACCAACACGTGCTACTTCTGGGTCAATAAACGTAGTCCACGGAATAACACGGTAATCGACTTTAAACTTTTTAAGGTGACCAAATAAGCCATTTACCGCTGCGTACCAACCCTGATGAGCTGCCACATGTGTAAACTGGTATGGACCTACAATATCACCTGCTGCAAAAATATTAGGGTAGAGCGTTTCAAGGTATTCGTTAGTTACCACTGTACGGTTTGTCTCTATGCCTAGCTCTTCAAGACCGTAACCTTTAAGGCGTGCACTTCGGCCAACGGCGCATAGTAGCTCGTCGTATTCAATATCTATTTCTTTGTCGTTATGTTTAACAACAATATATTTTTTACCATCGCGAGCTTCACAGCGTAATGCCTGATGCGATGTTAAAATATTAACGCCACTTTCGGTTAACGCTTCGTGAGCAAAGGTAGACACTTCAAGATCTTCTTTGATCATGATGCGTTCCGCCATTTCAATTTGTGTCACGCTTGAACCTAAACGTGCAAAGCTTTGTGCTAATTCGCTGCCAATTGGACCACCACCAAGTACGACAAGTTTTTTAGGTGCCTCATCCAGCTCTGCAAATTTATTCCACAATGTATCGCTTGTTACATAGCCTGTTTCTTCAATACCTGGTAGTGGCGGTACAAACGGGCGTGCGCCAGTGGCAATAACAATAGTGCGAGCAGTGAGTGTTTGCGTGCCACCGTCGTTAAGTTTAATTTCTACAGTCCACGGGTCTATTAATTTACCGTAACCTTTTACAACATCTACGCCTAAGTTAGTGTAACGTTCAACACTGTCGTGTGGTGCTACATCGGCAATAACTCTGTGAACACGTGCCATCACTTTTTTGAACGAAAACTGTGGAGTTGCGTTTTCTAGGCCGTAGTTTTCACCGTGGCGAATTTGCTCTGCAATTTTAGCGCTTTTAATGACTGCTTTACTTGGGACACAACCATAATTTAAACAGTCGCCACCCATTTCGCCCGCTTCAATAAGGGTTACTTTTGCTTTAACAGCAGCGGCAATGTAACTGGTTACTAAACCACCAGCGCCCGCGCCAATAACAATCATGTTACGGTCGAACTTTTTAGGCTTAGTATAATTTTTGTATACACGGCGTTTTTTAAACACGTTTAAAATGCCTTTTGCAATAAATGGAAAGATACCTAATAAAGCGAACGATAAGATTAAGTTGAATGATAAAATTCCAGATAAGCTCTCTATTTGCGCCAGTTGCGTACCAGCAAGAACAAACACAAATGTACCTGCTAACATACCTAACTGGCTTACCCAATAATAAGTCCATGACTTTATTGCAGTAACGCCCATTAGTAAGTTGATTAAAAAGAACGGAAAAACAGGCACTAAACGAAGGGTGAATAAGTAAAAGCCACCTTCTTTTTCAACACCAGCATCAATTGCGGCTAGCCGCTCAGGAAAACGTTGTTTGATAGAATCGCGTAATAAATATCGTGATACTAAAAAGGCAAGCGTTGCACCAATAGTTGATGCAAAAGATGCAACCAATAAACCTTCAACTAGACCAAATAATGCGCCTGCTGCCAGTGTTAAAATAGCCGCGCCCGGTAAAGAGAGAGCAGTCACTACTACGTATAGCAAAAAGAACCCACCAATAACTAATAAGGGAGACTGCTCTTTGTACTGGTTAAACTGATCCATCGACCCTTTTAAGCCATCAAGCGTTAGTAACTGTTGCAGATCATAATGAAAGAACAGGCCAACTGCGGCTGCTACAATCAATAATAAAAATATTTTTTTAATCATCTTCTCTCTCTTAAAAACTATGCGTAAGGGTTAACTTTGCGCTTATTGGTAACTCAGGAAAAGCTAATGTTGCACCAAAGTAACCGCCTTCAAATACAGGGCGCCAATTTTTTTGATTTGTGACGTTGTTTACATCTAAACGTAATTTAGTACTAGGTGTAAAAGCGTAGCTAGTATTAACGTTTAATGTGTACTGATCACGAATTTTTACCGTCGCTAAAAAGTCTAATGGGTAACTCTTTGTATATAGACCTGAAAAACCCGCCTGCCATTTCGTATTTATTGAATAGTTTCCGTTAAAACTGAACGATTGCTCAGGAATGCCTTGAACTTGGCGATTAGAGCGTGCAAATGGTGTAAAGCTAGGTGCCCCAACACTCGTACCTGCAATAATATCTGGACGTGAGTTGTCAAATGCATCAGCGACTTGCGCTGAATCTTGACTACTTGCAGAGTTGTCGTAACGCGCATCAATATAGCTGTACCCAGCACTAAACCAATATGGGTAGGCATCGTAAAATACTTGGCCTTCAAACCCTTGTGTACGAATACCGGTATTGCTTCCATCGCGGTTACGTAAACTACGGCGCTGGCTAAATAAAGCGCCATCGGCGTACCAGTCGCTGTCAGTGGGTGCGTATTTTAAACCAAACTCAACAAGGGTGTTTTCGGTAGCAAAGTTTTGTGCACTGATTGCGTTGTCGCCACCCAGTGATGTGCCACCTGCCATGCTGTTTGATGTAGCTTCGTTATAACTTGCCGCACCGTAAGTGGTGTAATCATTATTTAGTTTGTAATTAAAGCTAACTTGACCCGATTGCAGCGTGTCGTTAATGCTATCACTGGCGGCAACTTGACCTTGTGGTGCTATTGGGTCGTGCGCGTCTACATCATAATAATCAACACGATAACCTATGCTTGTATGAAACTTATTTGTCCAATCTGAATCTTGCTGAATAGCAAACCCAGTTTGCCACGAGCGAGAGTCCGTAGTGTCTGATAAGTTAAAGTCGCCGCTACCATCGTTGTTAATATCGTACTGGCCACCAGGAGATACAAACACACCTGGACTAATTTCAATTAAACGTGCTTGTTGCGCATTGGTTAAAGGAATACGACGATTTGAAATTGGGCCAGTTAAATCAATCGGTAAATCGGCTTCGGTAGTAAATTGGCTGTAGCCTAATACACGGTTGTAACGTACATCAAATGCAAAAATTGTTTGTTGTTTGTCACTCCATTGATAAGTTAATTCGGTACGGTTTTGTGCTGTATCGGCACCGTCTATAATTTCCACGAAGCTGTTTTGCGCAATTTCTTCACGTTGTAAGTGCTGAAAATACGTAATGTTTTTTATTGATACGTTGTTAGAAAGTTCACGCTTATAAATACTGTGTAGTAAGTAGGTAGTGGCTTCGTTTTGGTTATCAGGATCGGTAAGTACCGCGCTACGGTCTATTTTTACTTGTCCAGTAGGCGAAATGATAGACCCTGCTGCTGGTATTGTGCTGCCGTTTGCTTGCACGCCTTGGCCTGTAATGTATAAGCCATGATCTATGAGTGCTTGAGTAGGGCGATTAATACCTGCGTTATCGGTAAATTCAACTTGGTATAACTCAAAATTAATATCCCAGCTGCTTTTCTCATCTGGCAATATTCGTAACGCTGCAAATAAGCTATCGCTTTTGGTTCCAGAGTAGTCGTAGTAGCTTCCATTATCAATGTGCTCAGCGCTTACTCTAAAGCCAACTTTGTTTTTTACAATCGGTGCGCTGTAATCCACTAAAACACGGTATTGATCCCACCGGCCAGCTGACAAGCTCGCTTTGCCTTTGCTTTCATCAGTAGACGCTTTTTTAGAATGTAGATTCACAAAGCCACCATTACGTTGGCTCGAACCGAATAAAACCGGTGGTGCGCCTTTTACTACATCTATTTGCTCTACAGGATTAAATGATAACGGCACGCCAAAACCATTGTTACCTGCTTGGCGGCGTGTACCATCTTGGAAAAGTTCACCGAGCTGTCCACGAATTGTTGGCAAACTCGGTGCACCAAATCCACTCGCTGAATAGGTATTAGGACTAACTGCTAGCACATCCTGCAGCGTTGTAATATTAAGTTGTTCTATCAGTTCGCTTGAAATAGGGGTGACTGAGCGTGCTATATCTTGCAGTGCTAAGTTGTCACCAAAAGGCCCATCAACCGTAGAGTCTTTAACCGAAAGACCTTGAGATTTAATAACTTGGCCCGCCACTTCAATGCGCTCTATTGCATCATTTTTTGTTGTTTTTGATTCTTCAGCTGCAAAAGCACTCAGTGGTGTATTTAATATGGTGGCTAAGGATAAAGCCAAGTATGCGTGTTTCAAACGTTTTCTCTCTACGGTTATATGTTGATGGCGATAAAGACCGAAAGGCTTAAAAATAACTTTCAGTAAAATTTTGTTTCTTTTCGTTTTTTAGAACATAACAAAAATAGATGCATAATTAACGATTGCCCAATACAGTAATTGGTCTACATTGAATCTAAATATTTGCTTTTAATGATTTTTTTAATTATAGCTTATTTTTAGCTGTTAACTCTTCATATGTATTTACTTCTATACAAGGTACTTGATACCGAACTATCCACAGTCCAAGTTAATTACAAGGTTAAAGAGCTACTTTAATTAAAATAATTTAAAAATTTTGAAATAAAAACGAATCTATACGGTCTTGGTTACTTCAAGGTTTATTTATATATTTTTAAAGGAAGTTTTATGACAAGTTCAATGAATTCTGACGTTCAAAATCGTCTGCAGTGGTCTCTTTTATCGCTTCGTTTAGGCGTTTTTATCGTAATGATCATGTGGACGTTCGATAAATTCGTAAATCCAGGCCATAGCGCACGTATTTTTGAGCACTTTTACGGGATCAGTGGTTCATCAGATATTGTTGCTTATATACTGGGTGGTTTGCAGCTTATTTTAGTATTAGCATTTGTAGCGGGTATTAAAAAGCGTATCACGTACGGTCTGATATTTGTAATGCATGGATTATCGACTCTCTCGTCATACAATCAATATATCGACGGTTTTAATAATCTATTGTTTTTTACTGCTTGGCCAATGTGGGCTGCGTGTTTTGCACTTTACTTATTACGTGATCAAGACGTAAAATTTACTATTAAGTAGTGCCCACATCGTTAAAAGAAAAATGGTTATAAGGCATTTGCCTTATAACCAAACAGTACACAGGGAGTGTATTTAAGTTAAACGGTTTCAAATTAATGCATAGCGTCGTTATATTGTTTTGCTAAGCTTTCTTTTTGTTCTTCAGTGAGTGCTTTTCCTGCCAATTGAAATACTTCGTGTTCTTCTTCGCTTAAATGATGATGGACTAAATGATGCAGCTTTTTAGCTGTAACTAGCCAAGCCGGTGAACTCATTTCGGTAACCTCAAGGTCTTCAATTAACTCATCAATTTCATGATGCTCGGCAACACTGTGACGTGATTTTTCATGAGTTAAATCATCAAGCATTAGCGGGTTATAAAAATAACGCTCTTCAAATTTTGCGTGCTCTTTTAATTCTGTTTTAAGCTGATCCATTAATGTGTGGCGTTCATCAGTGTCGCCATGAGTTTGAATAAGTGCATCTACCAATTTTCGTTGTTTGTCGTGATCATGTCGTAGTGCTTCAAAAATATTCATAACTAATCCTTTCACTTATTATTTAATTGCTTATACCAATAGATAGCAAGCTAAATGCCAATGTGTAAGTTGTTGAATTTTATTGTTTATGTTTTTAATGGTTCATTTTTTGATTATTATTCTGTAAATTTTACAATGATTTAAGTGCAATAATTTCATGCCTACAGGTATTTAATGGTTGTATGTTTTATTAAAGCGATAAAGTAGTGATACCATTCAGGTAGAAGTGACAACCAACGCTCAAGTGCATAAATAAAAATATCATAAAAGCGACTTTTGTAGGTGAATTAGAAGGATTGTTTTTTAGAATTTTTGTTATTGTTACGCTGTTATTAGCGATTAACAGCAGGTTAATCTATTACTATTCAAATGAGGTATACATGCAAAGTACTTTAAGAGCAAAAATAATTACTGTATGTGATAAAAAAATAGCGACGAAGGGCGAAAATGTAGGCCTTTCTTTTTATGCGTTTTTTGCAAATAAAAACGACGATCCTGAGCTACTCATGGAAGCGGCTACATGGTGGATACACACCCATCAATTAGATCATTTTGTAAAAGCATATAAAATCAAACAAATGGTGTTAGATGGGCTTTAACTGGTTCAACGATTAATGTTTGATTAAAAATCGGCGGCTACTTCAAACTCTAATCGTTTTTGGGTAATTGGGTGAGTAAATGCCAAGTATTCTGCATGTAAATGTAATCTATCCGCTTTCTGACCGTAGTGTGTATCACCTACCATTGGTGTGTTGAGTCCTAAACGATGCGCGCAATGCACTCTTAATTGATGGGTACGGCCTGTTTTAGGGTATAACTGCAAGCGTGTAACATTATTTTTACGATCTAAAACATGCCATGTAGTAAGTGATGGTTTACCATTTTTGTAGCACACCATTTGGCGTGGCTTGTCATCAAAGTCGAGTATGAGTGGTAAATCAATCGTTCCGCTATCTTCGGGAACATTTCCTTCAACTAATGCTACATAGCGCTTATCTATGGTGCGTTCAATGAATTGTTTTTGTAGTGCTTTATGAACGCGTTTATTTAAGGCGATCATTAAAAGCCCCGAAGTGGACATATCTAATCTGTGCACAATTAGCGGACCAGATGCCTCTGGGAACTGCATTTTAATACGCATATAAACAGAATCTTCAATATTAACGCCCGGTACAGATAAAAATTCAGCGGGTTTATTTACCACCAGTAAATCGTCATCTTTATAAATAATACTTAAATCTTTTCCATCGGCCGGATTAATAAGTAGCGGGTTATCTTCAACATCTAAACCCTTTAACATATGCCCAAGTATTGGTTGGCATTTACTGTAACAAGAAGGGTAGTAATTTTTATGCTGCCTAATTGCTGATTTAGGTGCAGCTCCCCACCAAAATTCTGCCATAGCAATCGGTTTTAAGTGGTGTTTGTACGCATATTGTAGCAACTTTGGGGCAGCACACTCTCCAGAGCCTGCTGGTGGGATCCGTTCAGGTAGTATTGAAAAAATGGTATTTAAGTCTCTAACTTCATTGTTTGCATTTAAAAATTGGTATTGAGAAAAAAGTTTTTTTTGTAAGTTTTTAGAAAGTGTTTTTCGGCGTTTTTTTAAATGGGCTATTTCATCAGTAATTTTCGTTAATGCGTGCTGAAGTAAATTTACCTTATTTTGCCAATGTAACTTAAGTGCCTGCAACTGTTTTTTTTCTACGATGCTCTGTCCGGCAAGCTTGTTTTTTAACTGCTCAAAATCATTTTCGCTCAGCTCTAATTCGCCTTCGGTACGTTGTATTTTTCGTTGCT
Organism: Pseudoalteromonas sp. SG45-5; assembly: GCF_014164085.1. NCBI lineage: Bacteria > Pseudomonadati > Pseudomonadota > Gammaproteobacteria > Alteromonadales > Pseudoalteromonadaceae > Pseudoalteromonas > Pseudoalteromonas sp. SG45-5. Next base: position 23,609 of record NZ_JACJEM010000040.1, read on the forward strand.
GGCGACCGATTTGCATTACTGCCTGTTGAGCTAATAGCGCTTGCTGGTAACTCTGTGTTGCATCATCAAGTTTGCAATTAACGTCATGCAGTTGTTCGCTATTTTCTAACTGCTCAATTTGAGCGTTAATATCGTTGATTATTTCGCTTTGAGCTAAATAGCTATCGTCGTGTAGCTGCATACTAGAAATAGGAGGGACAAAGGTAATATTGCCTTTATCACCTTCAATTTGCCCAGAGTAAGCACTTAAAAAACCCAACTGCTGCTCAGTATTTTGCACCACTAATACACCAAACATTTTACCTGCATTTTCTGCTTTTAAATGTGTTAATGCTTCAAGTTGCTGTTGTAATTGCTCTGTAGCGGCAACCGCTAATGGTTGTGGCTCGTAATAAAACGGAAAGGTAAACTTTTCAGGAAGCGTGAACTTATCAATGTTTTCAGAAAATAACGTAAAGCAAGGAGCAAAATTTGGCATGGTAGTTAGGCGATGAATCAGTAAATAAAAGCATTGGAAGTGATAGTAACATATTCACAGTTAAGCGACTAAGTATCTCAAGGACACTGTATCAACCTGAACTCTGGATAATAAATCTATCTCGAGCAGCTATTTTTAGCGCTAACTGCGTTGAATTTACTTGCAACAGGCCAGCTATTGACGCGTAAATTCGCCTTGTTCTCACTGAAAATCCCTTAACCAGAGTTCAGGTTATATCAGTAAAGTGATTGACAGCTGAACTCGCTTTGCTCAATTAAAGTAAAGCGAGTGTTTAATATCAGTTATAAACTCTTTTTAGGCGGTAGGGCAACGTTTGCAAATATTAGCCCTGCAACAAGCGACATAAATATTAAAAACGTTTGTTGGCCTATATGCTCTGCGTACACAAAGTCTTGACCTTCAATCAGAGAATTTAAGCCGATATACGTTTTGCTACCTGGAACTAACACAATCAAGCCTTGCATGGCCACAATTGAGGCGGGCGCATTTGCAACACGGTTAAACAAGTTACTAAATATACCTACCGATAACGCACCGACAAAGGTACCTAAGGTGTAATCAAGATACATAGCCGAACCGATACTCGTGCCATACGCTATAAAGCCTGATGCAATAGACCAAACTGCGTGTTTAAGTTTGGTTCTAAAAATAACGATTAAGCTGCTACAAAGTAAGAATATAGCCAGCCATGCTGTCCACTTTGGCAATGGTTCTGGCTGTACAAAATCGGCTTGCCCAAATAACGCAAAACCAATACCTATGCCAATGAAACCACCAAAATACAGTTTAAACAGTAGCATAAACGAGTCCATTACTCGCGCGGTACCAGATACTAAATGCCGTGCTGCCAGCTCGGCTAACCCCAGTGCAAGCGCTAAACCAGGTATAAATACAATAATGGCTGAAAGCACCACTAAGCGTATATTTATTTCAGGCGTTATATATACACTCACGGCACAGGCCAATATGGCTGACACAATAGCAACTAATGGTTCTAGCATGTGCGCAACACGTTTTGAGCGGCCAGACCAAAGTACAAATAAATAAACAACCAGAGTCAGTAATGATGACCAAATTACGTCAGTCCAACTGGTCCCCATTAGCATAGCAAAGGCACCACCAGAGGTGGCAAATGCAATACCTGTTACAAGCTTGTTGTATGGGTTGGGCATAACGTAAATTGCATCAAGCTGAGCATCGACTTCTTGCAAAGTTAACTTGTCGTCAAGCATTTGATTTACAAGGTCGTCAGTGTCGGCAAGTGAGCCTAAATCGTGATCGCCAGGATCGACTCGCGCAACATGGGTATACTCATCTTCGTGGCCGTCGGTCCAAATAACAAATGTTACAGAGGTTGGCGACATTACAAATGAGGATTTTAGACCTAAGTAAGTAGCCACTTCCATTAGGTGGGCTTCTAGGCGGTAGGCTGGTGTGCCATACTTATGAAGCATTTTACCTAACTTTACGATAAATTTGCGTTTTTCTGTAAAAGTTGCAGTTTTCAAATCTTTTTGAACCAAATATTGCGATAACTAAGCTAAAAATATAGACAATACAGCTAAAACTGCCCACGTTCGATGGGCGCGATTTTAAACACTAATCTGTGTGTGTCTAGTCATTTTTAATCTAATTTTTTATTTTTTTCAGCTATCCATTGCGACATGTATTGCGTACTGCGCATTGTATGATGTTTGAGCATTTGGCCTGTGAAGTTTTTTTCGCGATGAGCACTTAAATCGCTACTTATTGTGTCAATTTTTTGGATTAACGCAGCGCTCAATTGTGCTTTGTTGTATAGCGCATTAAGTAGTGTATTGCCATCTTGTTGTGCTTGTTCAAAGTCACTTTGGTTGTTGTACATTTCTACAGCTGCATCAGCAAAGTCATCAGCGGTGTTAGCTATTTTACCAGGCCATGGTAACTCGTTATGCATGCCCTCTGCGCCAATGTTGGTGGTAACGCTAGGTGTTTGCATTATCATAGCTTCAAGTAGTTTGCCTTTTATGCCTGCGCCAAAACGCAGTGGCGCTAAACATACACGTGCACTTTGCATTACATCAAACGCATTATCGGCCCAACCTTTTATTAAAAACCCTGTTTTTGGGTTATTAAGTGCGGTGGCTTTAGGCGGTGGGTAAGAGCCATAAATGTGCAGCTCTGCTTTTGGTAATTGCTTGCGAATAAGTGGCCATATTTTTTGTAGGTAAAGTACGGCGTCCCAATTTGGCGCGTGTCTAAAGTTACCAATGGTCATAAAGTGTTGGCGCTGTTCAAACGTTTTAGTACTCGTTGGTAATGCGCTTAAATTGACCATAAAAGGAAGGTGATGTAATAAGCTTGGCTCTACTTTAAATACACTGTGGAGTAAACTCATCTCATAGCTTGAAATAATTAAGCTTAAGTCGCAACGTAAAATAGCTGCTATTTCGCGTTTGGCTATGTCTGAGTGTAAATCGCTAGTTGAAAACTCACGCTCGCCTTTGAACGCTTCGTGGCGAGCGTTACGCAGGCATTGTAAGTCTTCGGTATCTAAAATTTTAATCGCATGTGGACAGTGTTTATCTACGCGCCAGCCAAATTGTTCTTCCATCATAAAGCGATCAAACATCACTATGTCTGGATTATAGGCTTTTACGTATTCGTTAAAGCTATCACAGTTTAGTGCAATGCTTTGGCAGGTTATGCCAACGTCGTCAAGGTTTACCATGTGCTCGGTACGTAGTGCGGGCGTTGCAAATTCAACGTCCCAGTTTTGTGCTCTAAATGCATTTAATAACGACATCATGTGCGTTCCCGCAGCAGACGAATTTGGCTCTGGCCATACGTAGCCAATTACCAGCACTTTTTTCATTGGCTAGAATCTCTAATTTGTAAGTTTACATTGACCAGTGTTTTGACTGGTGGGGATATATTTTGTAGTAGTTCTTGCAGTATTAAGTGGCACCGCTTAGCGATATCATCGGCGTTAATAACCACAGTACTCACATTGTCAGGCATTACTGTGTAGTGAGGTAAATGATGGCAGCTCGCTACGTTTATATTGCTGCTGTCTGGTATGTTAAGTGAATGTATTGCAGCAATCACACCGTGCGCGATTATGTCATTTTCGCACACTACGGCATTTAACTGAGGTTGTTTTTTATAAGCTTTAATAAACGCATTTTTAGCGTCAAGCGGCTGATTTTGATCACAGGCGATGGTAACAAGAGGCGTTACATTGTGCTGCGAACAAGCACTATTAAAGCCACTTTGTAGTGCTTGAGAGTCGCTTAAAGTAAGCTCATGGCCCATAAACGCAATATGTGTAACCCCTTGCGCCAGCAAATGCATGCAGGCTAGATGGCTTGCTTTTTTATAGTCAGGTAACACACACGGAGCAACGCTAAAGGGAACTTCGCGCATTAGGGTAATGACTTTGTATTGTTCACTGAGTGTATCGAGCCATTTGCCGCAAGTATGGGCAACGGGGCAAATAATAAACGCAGCGGCATTGTATTCTTTTAAATTTTTAACCGCATTTTTTTGTTGTTCAAGGCTATTATTGCTGCTTAAGATCATGGCTTGCGAGCCATTTTCGTTTAACAAGTGCTCTATACTTGTGGCAAGTTTTGCCATATATGGATCGTTTAGGTTGTTTATAATTATTGCGACTAAGTTAGATCGCCTTGAGCGCATTGCAGCTGCATCGCGGTTATAAACATAGCCCAGCGTATCAATCGCTTTTAATACTTTTTGTTTGCTTTTATCACTTACTTTATCGCTTTGGGTAAGTACTAGTGACACTGTCGATTTTGATACACCGGCAAGATCTGCAACATCAAAAATAGTGACTGATTTGGCTTTGTTATGCATTTTTAATGTGTCGCAGTGGTTAATAAATAGCGCTGTAGTGTAGCTTAAACAGCACTATTAAGTCATCTATTGGTGCGCTTTAACTAACCTTAATGCTTTATGAATAAATCAAAACGTGTTTATATAGGCCTATAAGAGTAAAAAATAACAAAAGGATAAAACATGAATGCTTTTAGGCTGTTAGTTGCCTTTATTTGTAGTGTTGCATTGCTGCCAATAAGCTACGCTGAGCAAGGGTATCAAACGCCATCACCCGAGCTTGCCGCTTTGGTTGATGCCAAATTAGCACCCACGAGTTACTTATCAAGCGATGGTCAGTGGCTTGCATTATTTGAGCGTAAGCGTGTAGAAACACTCGACGAGCTTGCAAAAGAAGAGCTTAAGCTTGCCGGTATTAAGCTAAATCCCGCTAATTTTTCGCGTTCACGTGTCAGTGCAAAGTTTAGCGCTGTAGAGCTAAAGCATGTTCAAAGTGGCACTGTTATTAGTATTAATAACTTACCAGCGGGTATTATTCGCTCACCTAAATGGTCATCTAATAGTAAATATTTAGCCTTTGTTGTTGAGCAACCAACCCAAGCCAACTTATGGCTTTACAGCGTTGAAACCAAACAAGCAAAAGAGTTAACTAGCGCTGCATTAAATTCGGTATTAACTGCCTCACCATATAAATGGCTGCCAGATAGCAGCGCCATTGTTGCAAACCTCGCTGTTAACTTTGCCAAGCCAAGGCTTGAAAATAACAGCCAAAACGTAGTGCCTGTTATTCAACAAAGTACAGGCGAAAAAGCGCCAGCACGTACTTACCAAAACTTATTAACAAGCTCGTTTGATGAAGCGCAATTTAAGTTTTATGGCCAAGGGCAATTGACTTATGTAACGCTTGATGGCAATGCTCAAGCAATAGGCAGTCCTGCTTTATTTAAATCGTTTTCGGTATCACCTGATTCTACCAATATATTAGTCGCGGGTATTAATGAGCCGTTTTCGTATCAAGTGCCTTACAGCCGCTTTGCAAGCACGTGGCAAATATGGGGCATGCGTGGCTATGCATTAGCTGAGCTGGCAAAACAACCACTTGCCGACAATATTCCACAAGGTTACGACAGCGTTCGCACTGGCCGCCGCGATTTTGAATGGCGAGCAGATCAAGGGGCTGAGGTTATTTGGGCAGAAGCGCAAGATGGCGGCGACATGAAAACCGACGTTGAGCATCATGATTATGTTTACAGCTTACGTGCACCATTTAAACGCGAGCCTAAATTATTTGCCAAAGTAGAGCGCCGTTATGCGGGAATGGAGTGGGGCAACGAAAACGTAGCAATGCTGACAGACTGGCGCTTTAGCGATCGCCAAGTTCGTACTTATATAGTGCAGCCACGTGATGCTGACAAAAATCGTGTATTGTTTTCAGAGCGTAGTTACAACGATGCGTATAAAAATCCAGGTAATGCAATTTATGAGCGCAACGATTTAGGCGCCAACGTGATTAAAATTGTAGGCGGGCGTTATATTTACCTGCGTGGTAATGGTGCTTCAGAGCAGGGTAATATTCCGTTTTTAGATAGGTTTGATGTTAAAACAAATAGCAGCAAGCGTTTATGGCAATCAGAAGCACCATACTACGAGCGTGTACGCGCACTGCTTGACGACGAAGGTGAGCGATTTATTACTATTCGTGAATCTAAAACTGAGCAACCTAACTTTTTTATACGTAATTTAGATAACGACACGCTAACGCAATTAACAACGTTTGAGCACCCGTATCCAGCATTTAAAGGCGTAAAAAAAGAGCAATTACGTTATAAACGCGACGACGGTGTTGAACTCTCGGGCACGCTTTATTTACCACCAGGGTATGATAAAACACAAGGGCCGTTACCTGTGTTAATGTGGGCTTACCCACTTGAATACAAAGATAAAGCGGTTGCATCGCAAGTACGTGAATCACCTTACGCGTTTACTTACATTGGCTACTGGGGACCAATGCCTTATCTTGCAAAGGGGATTGCCGTATTTGACGACCCTAAAATGCCAATAGTGGGTATTGATGGCAGTGAGCCAAACGATAACTTTAGAAAGCAGTTAGTCTCAAGCGCGCAAGCAGCTGTTGATGTATTGGTTAAAAAAGGCATTGCTGATAAAAATAATATCGCAATAGCAGGGCATTCGTACGGTGCGTTTATGGTTGCTAACTTATTAGCACACAGCGACTTATTTAAAGCAGGCATTGCGCGCAGTGGCGCGTATAACCGCACATTAACGCCGTTTGGTTTTCAGGGTGAAGAGCGTGATTTTTGGCAAGCACAAAGCGTGTACGCTAATATGTCACCATTTTTCCATGCTGAAAAAATTAACGAACCAATGCTGATGATCCACGGACAAGAAGACCCTAATTCTGGCACCTTCCCAATGCAAAGTGAGCGTATGTACGCAGCGCTAAAAGGGTTAGGTAAAGATGCTCGCTTGGTCATGCTCCCTTATGAGGCACATGGTTACCGTGCGCGTAAAAGCTTATTACACGTACTGTGGGAACAAGAGCAGTGGCTAGATAAGTACTTGCTAAGTGATACAGCTGAGCC
>NZ_JACJEM010000040.1:30644-47131 GCF_014164085.1 Pseudoalteromonas sp. SG45-5
GATAAAAGCAACTTCTGAGCAAGTGACAGAGCTAACACCTAGCAAATAGTAAAGGTGCATTTATGCTGTGAGGGCAAGAAGACCCACCCTCAATCTTGCGGCACCTTCCCAATGCAAAGTGAGCGTATGTACGCAGCGCTAAAAGGGTTAGGTAAAGATGCTCGTTTGGTCATGCTCCCTTATGAGGCACATGGTTATCGTGCGCGTAAAAGCTTATTACACGTACTGTGGGAACAAGAGCAGTGGCTAGATAAGTACTTGCTAAGTGATACAGCTGAGCCGATAAAAGCAACTTCTGAGCAAGTGACAGAGCTAACACCTAGCAAATAGTAAAGGTGCATTTATGCTGTGAGGGCAAGAAGACCCACCCTCAATCTTGCGGCACCTTCCCAATGCAAAGTGAGCGCATGTACGCAGCGCTAAAAGGGTTAGGTAAAGATGCTCGCTTGGTCATGCTCCCTTATGAGGCACATGGTTATCGTGCGCGTAAAAGCTTATTACACGTACTGTGGGAACAAGAGCAGTGGTTAGATAAGTACTTGCTAAGTGATACAGTTGAGCCGGTAGATGTAATTACTGAATCAGTGATAAGTACTGGGCAATAGTAATCAACATGAGTAAGCAACAACGCGGCTACTTATAGCTGCGTTTTTGCTTTTAATATAAGAGTAAATTAATGATTGATGTTGCAGCACTGGCAGTTTTTATTCCTACCTTCTTTTTTGTGTCGATAACACCCGGTATGTGCATGACCCTTGCCATGACCTTAGGTATGAGCATTGGCGTGCGCCGTACATTATGGATGATGGTAGGTGAGCTATTAGGTGTAGCAAGTGTTGCCATAGCGGCTGTATTAGGCGTTGCAAGCGTGATGCTAAATTATCCTGATGCCTTTGCTATTTTAAAATGGGTAGGCGGTGCGTATTTAATTTATATTGGCTTTAACATGTGGCGAGCCAAAGGCAAAATGTCGATTGATACTTCAAAACCTAAAGATGTAAGTAGGCGCTCGCTTTTTACTCAGGGTTTTGTAACCGCAATAGCGAATCCTAAAGGGTGGGCATTTATGATTTCCTTGCTGCCACCATTTATAAGTGTTGAGCATGCAGTAGCCCCGCAGCTATTAGTTCTACTGAGCGTAATAATGGTGAGCGAATTTTTATGTATGCTGGCTTATGCAACCGGTGGAAAAAGCCTACGTTTATTTTTAGCCCGTGGTGATAACATTATATGGATGAACCGAATAGCTGGGAGCTTAATGGTTGCAGTAGGTGTGTGGTTGGCGCTGGGCTGATTTCATTATACCAATCAGCAATAATATCTTAAGCAATAACAACGACAAAAAATGAACGTTGTTATTGCTCTACATTATTTATGATAAATAAATTCAACGCAGTTAGCGCTGATAATAGCTGCTGGAGATAGATTTATTATCCAGAGTTCAGGTTACTTATTTAAGTGCTGAGCATGAAAGCGTAAATGCTCTTCTATAAATGATGAAATAAAGTAATAACTGTGATCATACCCTTCATGAATAGCGAGCTGTAATGGGTAACCATTTATTTTTGCTGCAGCTTCCAACACCTCAGGCTTTAATTGATCCTTAAGGAAATCATCAGCACCGCCTTGGTCAACTTTGGCTGGAATAAATAAGGTCGCTTTACGCATTAGTTCACTCGAATCATAGCTTTCCCACGCTGTTTTATCTTTACCTAAATAGGCCGCGAAGGCTTTTTTACCCCAAGGGGCTTTTACGGGATTACAAATCGGGCTGAAAGCCGACATTGAGGAATATCGTTCAGGGTTACGTAAACCGATAGTTAATGCGCCGTGTCCGCCCATAGAGTGGCCACTAATTGCACGTTTATCTGAAACAGGGAATGCCGCTTCAATAATATTAGGCAATTCATTCACTATGTAATCGTACATCTGATAATGGCGGTTCCAAGGAGCTTGGGTCGCATTTACATAAAAGCCAGCTCCCATACCCAAATCATACGCTTCGTCATTGGCAACCCCTTCACCACGTGGACTGGTATCAGGAGCTACAATAGCAATACCTAGCTCTGCTGCTATACGTAAAGCGCCTGCTTTTTGCATGAAATTTTCGTCGGTACACGTTAAACCAGAAAGCCAATACAATACCGGTACTTTTTGACCGCTAGATACCTGTGGCGGTAAGTAAATAGCGAAGCGCATAGCGCAATTTAATACTTTTGATTGGTGGCTGTATTGTTTATGCCAGCCACCAAAGCTTTTATTTACACTTATATTTTCAATCGTCATGGCAAAACCTCAAACGTTAGCTTTTTTCATCTTTAATATCAAATAGCTATATCGTTTTATTAAAATGATTGTAATACCAATTTTATTAAAAAATAGCTTGTTTTAGCAGGTTGCCTAGCACATGCACTGTGCTAAAAAATGACTCATAAACATAAGTTAATATAGTAATTTTCACTTTGTTATCGAGCCATTTACCTATTGCTCTAGTGACTCATTTTTTAATGCCATTGGTATAAGTATTTTCAATAATAAGTAGTACTTACAAAAGTACTACTTGCCGCTTACTTATCGAAATGAATAACAGTGCGGATACTTTCGCCTTTGTGCATTAAATCAAATGATTCGTTAATGTCTTCAAGAGCCATTGTATGTGTAATAAAATCACTTAATTTGAATTCACCAGCCAAATAACGCTCTACGTATTCAGGTAATTCTGTGCGGCCTTTTACACCACCGAATGCCGAACCACGCCATACTCGACCCGTTACCAATTGGAAAGGGCGGGTTGATATTTCTTGCCCAGCACCAGCAACACCAATCACAACCGACTCTCCCCAACCTTTATGGCAGCACTCTAAGGCAGATCGCATTAGATTTACATTACCAACACATTCAAATGAGTAATCAACACCGCCGTCGGTTAACTCAACAATGACATCTTGAATTGGCTTATCGTAATCTTTTGGATTGATGCAATCCGTCGCCCCTAATTTTCTTGCTAGTTCGAACTTGCTTTCATTAATATCAATAGCAATGATACGACTTGCTTTAGCCATTGTTGCACCAATAACTGCTGATAAGCCAATACCGCCAAGGCCAAATATGGCAACTGTTGAGCCTTCTTCAACTTTTGCAGTGTTCATCACTGCGCCCATACCCGTTGTGACACCACAACCAAGTAAACACACTTCTTCCAATGGCGCGTCTTTATTTACTTTAGCAAGTGAGATTTCAGGGAGTACTGTGTATTCAGAGAACGTTGAGCAACCCATATAATGAAAAATAGGCTGACCATCTTTATAAAAGCGTGTTGTGCCGTCTGGCATCAAACCTTTACCTTGGGTTTCGCGAATTTTTTGGCATAAATTAGTTTTACCAGATAAACAAAATTTACATTCGCCACATTCAGGTGTGTAGAGCGGGATCACATGGTCGCCGACTTGAACACTTGTAACACCTTCACCAACTTGCTCAACAATTCCGCCACCTTCATGGCCTAAAATTACGGGAAATATGCCCTCAGGATCATCACCAGATAAAGTAAATGCGTCAGTGTGGCATACGCCTGAAGCGATAACTTTTACCAGTACTTCACCTTTGCGCGGCAACATTACATCCACTTCTTCGATAGATAATGGCTGTTTAGGTCCCCAAGCAATGGCTGCTTTTGATTTTATAAATTTATCTGACATATTTATACTCACTTTTAATTTATCTGTAGTTTAATTGTTTAATTCAGAGACAAACGTCTGATGTTAAAGCTAGTTTACTCTCTTTATTTGATGATGATAATCCACTAAATTAGCAATTTACTTTTACCACTATGTAACAATGGAGTGTATTAGATTAATCTATCTAACCTGAAATCTGGTTAATAGATTTACTAACATATTGAACCATAATGATATTTAAATTTATTTTTCTCTAACCAGAGGTTCTCAGTAAATTCAACGTTGTTAGCGCTGATCATAGCTACTGGAGATAGATTTATTATCCAGAGTTCAGGTTATCTATTAAAAAGCGACTACTGAGGTTAACGGCTAAGCGATAGAAGCGTGCCGAGCACAACTAAATCAATTGTGAACTTTTTATACAAAATTATGTAAGCAGGTTTAATGCTAATACCCTATAAAAGTCGACAATAATGTTGCTGTAATAATCGATTAGCAGCGCATTGGCTAATAGCTTAGTTGAGTATTTATGTGTTGCAAGTTAACTCGAGGCATTTATTCTGCACCTTAAAAAGTATATTTAACCTGAACTCTGGTTAAGATATTTACTACACATTGAATTATGGTGATATTTAGATTTATTTTCTCTAGCCAGAGATTTTCAGTGAAAGCAAGGCGAATTTACGCGTCAGTCAATAGCTGGCCTATTGCAAATAAATTCAACGCAGTTAGCGCTGAAAATAGCTGCTTGAGATAGATTTATTATCCAGAGTTCAGGTTATTTAATGCCCCCAAGTAATTTTATATCTTCAAAGTAAAGTGAAGAAATATGATTATGATATTTGTTGCTGTATAGATAGTAATGTATTATTTTTTAAAACAACTTATACATATAGGTAATAACCATGCAGTGGGAAGGTATTAGCGAATTTGTTTATGTGGCTGAAAATGAGAGTTTTACGCTTGCTTCTAAAAAAATGGCGATATCAACTGCACAGGTTAGTCGTCAAATAAGTGCTTTAGAAAAACGTTTGAATATAAAGTTATTTTATCGAACCACACGCAAGGTTTCCTTAACAGAAGAGGGCCGCGTTTTTTATCAGCACTGCCGCAGTGTGCTGGATGGGTTGGATGCCGCTGAGCGTGCTATCACTAACTTACAATCTAAACCTCAAGGCAAAATAAAATTAACCGCATCGGTAACGTACGGCGAGCAGCATATACTTCCTTTAGTGAATGATTTTATGCAGTTATATAGTGATATTGAAGTATCGGCTTATTTAAGTAATAGGAAAATTGACTTAGTTGAAGATGGCTACGATCTTGCAATTAGGCTGGGTAAGTTGAGTGATTCCTCGATGATGGCGAAAAAACTCGGCAAGCGAACAAACTATGTATGCGCTTCTCCTGTTTATTTAGAAAAACAGGGTATTCCACATTCTATTTCAGAACTTAATAAGCATAGCTGCCTATTGGGTACACTCGATTATTGGCATTTTACCGAATTAAATAAAGAAAAAAGTATTCGAGTAAGCGGCCGCTTACGATATAACAGCGGATATAGTTTAACGGATGCAGCTTTGAAAGGCTTAGGAATAGTGCAGTTACCCGATTATTATGTTCAACAACACCTAGAAAGCGGAAAGCTTGTTTCATTATTAGATAACTATCGTGCTCCTGATGAAGGTATATGGGCAGTTTACCCACAGAACCGTCATCTATCCCCAAAAATAAGGTTACTTGTAGATTATTTAGCTGATCAGCTTTCATAATGGGTAGTTAACTGTTTTATTAAAAGTATTATCCCTAAAATTTCAGTTATTTTATTGCATTTTCTACTGGGCAGCCTTGTTTTCGACATACACCTTCGTTACACAACTTACATATTTTACGCGCTTCTATTTGCTCGTTTGAAAAATTACCCAGTGCTATTTCTATTAAACTTAAAAAGCTTGCCTGTTGTTCATCGGTAAAGTTTTCAAGTATTTTAGATGTCACCGTTTCTCTATTACTTAGTATTGATTCGACCCTGCAACTGCCTTTACCTGTTACACATAAAACAACGGAGCGGGCATCGTTTACTGATTTTTTTCTTTCTACCAGCCCCTCTTTTTCAAGTGTATTAATTAACCGAACAGCGCCAGAGTGGGTTAAACCGAGCACTTTGCTCAACATATCAATAGTTTCATTAGGGTGATTATTAATTGTGACCAATGCGGCTTCGTGGCTAAGACTTCTGCCACCTAATTCAGCAATCTGCTTTTCTATATCAGTAGCTACAGAGGTCGCGAAGGTGCCTATTAAATTTGCTATGTATTTTTCATTTTTCATAGATTTAATTATATGTGATTCGATCATATAAATATAGTGACAAATTAAATCATCTCGATTATTGTGTGACTCAGTCATGTAATTGGGTTTGTGTTACTTATATTTACTTTCGATAAGTCATAAACAAGAAATCAACGTTAATAATTACTTAAAAAAAGTGGAAAAATTTGATGAAAAACGATTCAGAAACATTACGTTATGCAAAAAAGTTTAAAACTGTTTTAGATAAAAAAATGGCTTATATAGATAAGGGCGAAGGCGATCCAATCGTATTTTTACATGGTAATCCTACATCTAGCTACCTTTGGCGAAATATTATGCCGTATATGCAAGGACAAGGGCGTTTAATTGCTATCGACATGATTGGATTGGGTGATTCACAAAAGCTAGACAATACCCATGACGGAAGTTACTCATTAGCTGAAAATAGTAAGTACACATTTGCACTTTTAGATGCGCTCGGCGTAAACAATAATGTTACTTTAGTACTGCACGATTGGGGGTCCGGCGTTGGCTTTAACTGGGCAAATACACATCGCGACGCTGTAAAAGCCATTGCCTTTATGGAAGCAATCGTGACCGATTTTCCAACGTGGGACGATTTTCCTAAAGATCTACATGGTCCGATTGGTACTCTGCGCTCAGCGGAAGGCGAAAAAATGGTGCTTGATGATAACTTTTTTATTGAAACCATATTACCCGCGACTATTACGCGCCAGTTAACGCGAAAAGAACACGATGAATATCGCAGACCCTTCATAAATTCAGGGGAAGAACGCCGTGCAATTTTAGCGGGCCCTCGACAACTCCCGATTGCTGGAGAGCCTGCCGATACCGTGGCTTTAGTAAAAAACTATGCGAGCTATTTAGCCAACTCTCATGATATTCCAAAGTTATTTATTAATGCAGAGCCAGGTGCCTTTTTAGTTGGTTACGCACGAGATTTTGTACGCACATGGCCAAACCTAACTGAGGTAACAGTGAGCGGTATTCACTATATACAAGAAGACTCTGCGCATGAAATAGGTAAGGCTATTTCTGATTGGTTATCAAAATAAAAAACGGGATGTGTTGCTGCCATATGTAAATGACGCTTTTATGCTCAATTGAAAGCGTCATACTTTAATTATTGCAGTAAAAATGGGGCTGTTTTACTAGTTTTTGAACTTGCTACTTTTTCAGGTGAGCCTTGCGCCACAATTAACCCGCCTTCATCGCCAGCACCTGGTCCTACATCAATAACCCAATCACTATTACTCGCTACTTGCATATTATGTTCAACCATAATGACGGTATTGCCTGCATCAACTAGCCTATTTAGCTGCGACATTAACATTGACACATCCGAAGGATGTAAGCCTGTAGTTGGCTCATCAAGCACATAAAGCGTGTGCCCTCGTTGCGCACGTTGTAGTTCGGTTGCTAGTTTTATACGTTGTGCCTCGCCGCCAGAAAGCTCTGTTGCAGGTTGCCCTAAACGTAAATACCCAAGACCTACTTGCATAAGTGCATCAAGCGCGCGCAATATTGCGGGTTCATTTTCAAAAAAGGTGTGCGCCGATTCAACCGTTAAATTAAGCACATCAGCAATGTTTTTATCACGGTATGTAACCTCAAGTGTCTGCTTGTTATAGCGTTTTCCTTGGCACACTTGGCAAGGCGAATAAACGCTGGGCAAAAACAGCAGTTCAATACTTACAAAACCCACGCCCTCACAATTTTTACAACGACCTTTAGCAACATTAAACGAAAAACGCCCAGCATCGTAACGGCGCTCTTTTGCTTTTTGTGTTGAAGCAAATAGTTTACGCACGTGATCAAATAAACCTGTATAGGTAGCTAGGTTTGAACGAGGTGTACGGCCAATTGCTTTTTGATCTACTGTAACAAGTCGGTTTATATTATCGATCCCTTCCGTAATTTTACCGCTGGTGTGGGTTTGTAGTTCTTGTTCGAGTAAATCGGCTTCGTCGGTTGGCGCGTCTGTGATTGTTTTTTGCCCAAGCGCTTCGTAAACAAGTTCTACTAACGCTTGGCTTACTAGGCTTGATTTACCAGAGCCCGAAACCCCAGTAACAGTTGTCATAACACCCAGTGGAAATTCTGCATTGAGTTTTTTAAGATTGTTACGCTCAATATCAGCCAATTTTAACCATGTTTTTGGCTGCCTTTTAATGTTGTTTTCAACAGTGCTTTTAGCAAAAAGATGGCGACTGGTATGAGAGTTTTTTACTTTGCTTAATCCCTCAACAGGGCCGCTGTAAATAATTTCGCCACCGTGTACTCCTGCATTAGGGCCTACATCAACTATCCAGTCGGCGTGTTTAACAACGCTCACGTTATGCTCAACAACAAATACAGAGTTGCCAGCTGTTATTAGTTCATCAAGGGCTTTTAAAAGTGCTTGTGTATCTGCAGGATGTAAACCCGCTGATGGTTCATCTAATACGTAAACCACCCCAAATAATTTAGAGCGAATTTGTGTTGCTAATCGCAATCGCTGTAGCTCACCAGGGGATAATGTAGGTGTTGTTCGCTCTAGCGACAAGTACCCTAAACCAAGCATGGTGAGTGCTTCAATACGGGTGAGAATATCGCTGGCAATACGTTGCGTAACAATGGCTTGCTCTGGGTTTTTTGTGTTTTTGTTAACTTTAGTATTGGCGGCGTTACTTAGTTTTTTAGTAAGCTCGTTTAAGGTAAGTTGAGATAGCTCGCCAATATCAAGCCCTGCAAATTTAACACTGAGCGATACTTGCTTTAGTTTTTTACCTTGGCAAGTAGGGCACTGCGATATTTGCATAAACTGCGATACGCGTTTTTTTGTACGCGGACTTTGTGTGGTCGCAAAAGACTGTAAAACAAAGCGTTTAGCGCTTGAAAAAGTTCCCATGTAGCTTGGATCTTCGTTGTTTTGTATCGCATTTTGCGTTTGCTCATAGGTGTAATCTGGATATACCGGCACTGTTGGAGTCTCGTCGGTAAATAAAATCCAGTCGCGTGCCTTTTTAGAGAGCTTATTCCAAGGCGTATCTATGTCATAACCAAGTGAGGTAAGAATACGGCTTAAATTTTTACCTTGCCATGCTGGTGGCCACGCTTCAATGGCGCGCTGGCGAATAGTTTTTGTATCATCGGGCACAAGTAATTTTTCGGTTACTTCAAATACTCGGCCTATGCCATGACATTCTGAGCAAGCGCCTTGTGGCGTATTAGGTGAAAACGCATCGGCATATAAAATACCCTGCCCAGCAGGGTAATCGCCTGCACGTGAGTAAAGCATACGTAGCGCGTTAGAAATAGTTGTTATGCTGCCAACGGATGAACGAACAGACGGCGCGCCGCGTTGCTGCTGCAAAGCAACGGCAGGCGGTAGTCCTTCAATAGAATCAACATCGGGCTCATCAACTTGATCTATTAACCTACGTGCATAGGGCGATACCGAATCAAGATAGCGGTGCT
Source organism: Pseudoalteromonas sp. SG45-5 (assembly GCF_014164085.1). Lineage (NCBI taxonomy): Bacteria > Pseudomonadati > Pseudomonadota > Gammaproteobacteria > Alteromonadales > Pseudoalteromonadaceae > Pseudoalteromonas > Pseudoalteromonas sp. SG45-5. The sequence goes on from NZ_JACJEM010000040.1 coordinate 40,115, forward strand.
GCGACTCGGCAAACAGGGTTCCAAAAGCTAGCGACGACTTACCCGATCCCGATATTCCTGTAAAAACAACCAATGCGTTACGTGGTAAATCAACATCAACATTTTTTAGGTTATGAACGCGCGCGCCCCTTACCTGTATAGTGTTATTTGGATCTGATAAATTAATTACTGAATCATTATGTGTGGTTGTCATACGCTTTACTCCTATTTCACCGCGCTTTTACACTAAGTGCGCTTTGGACACTTTACTCTTATTAGTCGTTACTGCTACCAATAATATCGCAGGATCACTGAATGCTCGCTTATTCAATATATTACATAAAGTTATGATAATTGCTTGTTTACATAATAGGGTTGGAATGCGAATATAATTTAAATTGATTTATAGTTTAATAAGAAGGAACTGACATTGAGCAAAGCCTTAATAATAATTTTAATGATGTTTTCGTGGGCCACTCAGGCCGATACAATCAACGCGCTTAATGTTGACCGTGCAGTACCAAATAGCATGCATTTATCGTTTGCAAACGATAGCAACATAGCCCCTAAAAAAGGGGATTTCAAAATCATTAATTATGTATTAATGAGTAATGAAGAGGGCGAACGCTGGGCTGTTATTACGCTTACTAACTTATCGTCGGGCAACCGAGAACTAAGTGAGGAGCATTTACTTGCACTCTTTGCTGACGGCAGCCGATTCATGCCAATGGAATTTAAACTCGGTTTTAAAGGCAACGAAACACAATCGGTAACTGTATCGTTTGCCGATTATAAGTTCCCTATTTTAAGTGTGTATTCGAGTAACGATTTGTAACTAATATTAGTGCAATTATGCTGCCTTAGAGTATTTTTGCGTATTGTATTAAATGCCAATTTTGTAATTGGCGGGATCACTGAGATACTATTTGTGCTAGTAATACTTACCCAATCAAAAGTATGGTCTTAAAAACAGAATAACAAGCCCCTATAATGGCAAAGTAGTGTGCTGTTGGAGTTACTTTTCAGCTTGGTAATATAGCGAAGGTTTTTAAAGTATTGAGTATCTGCAAATTGCATGTATCCATTAGTCGGCTTAGAGCTATAAGCGGTCATTCAGGTGAGTCGTTATTAACTTAGTAAGAATAAGAGGAAACTTTCCCTTTTTTTACATAGTGAAATAACCTACAGCAAGCATAATATTTATAGCTGGTAGTAACTTACACTATTTGCTATTAATATAAGTTCATAAAATAAGGACGTTTTCGCGCTAAAATAGGGAAAGTGTCCTTTGATAAAGATGTTAGCCGTTTATCGAGTTCAGGAGTTCAACGAGAGTGTATCAAACTAGATATTGGAATTTATTAAAAGAGTTGAAAGCTCAAGTTGCTTATCTTCATGGGTATGCCGCAAGAGATGAGTTGTATGATAAGGCGGTAAATATTTTTCTCGGTTTGACTTCATCTGTCAGCATTGCTGGTTGGGCTATTTGGACAGAATATCAGTTGGTTTGGGCTTGTATTATTGCTGCCTCTCAAGTTGTCACAGCAATCAAACCCTTCTTTCCTTTCAACCAAAGATTAAAAGTTGTATCAGAGTTAAATAATCATATTCAATCTATTTTTCTTGAAACAGAACGTGGTTGGTTTAAGGTGTCAGAGGGACAGTTGAGTGAAGAAGAAATTCATAATGAAACTGTAAAATTAAAAGATAGAGTTTTATCTGCCGAGAGAGCAACTTTAAATGGCGTAATATTACCTAGAAAGTTAGATTTAAAAAAGAGTTCAGAAGCATCAGCAGATGAATATTTCACAATCAATTATTTGAGTTAATTATGACGAACAACAATAAACCAGCACCAAGTAGTGATAGAGCTATTGTTCCTAATACGGGACGTAATTTACCTAATATGCATGTTAAGACACCTATGCCGCCCGTAAAACCACCAAAAGGCAGTTCTGGTGACAATAAAAACGGCTAACAAGCTGTTAAACAAGGACAAAATACAGTTGACTTTCACTCCTTCGTCGCTAATTTTAGCCAACTACATTTTGCCTGTTAACAGGACGTTAGAACTACTAGGGAAGTATCGTGGACACCTTGAAGAAAATCTTATTATTTGATGTATTTCCCTTCTTATGCAGATTGATAGGCTGTTGTTTATTGGTTATAGCTTTATATGGCATCGGTTTTCCTCCTAAAAATGAAATCGGAACTACATCAGCTTTTCTATTGGTTTTGTCTTTGTTTTTCATTTTGTTGCCGTTAGCCAAGAAAATTAGCCTTGGTAAATTGCTAACATTTGAAAGAGAAATTGAAAAAGTAAAAACTGAAGTTACAGACTTTAAAGGTGAAACAAGAGAATTCTTGAATGTTTACAGTAATATGATTACTGCAATTTCCAATACGGTTAACCAAACGGTAAATGTTCATCTCCCTGGTAAGAAGCAAGTTCAAGAAGCTAAAGATGAATTGAAATCTGCAATTCATCAGGATGAAAACGAATCGAGTATCGAAGATGAATTACAGGAATATATAAGCCTTTCAGGCAATGATATAAACTTTGCTCTTGCTCGCTTACGTATGGATCTTGAGAAATCTATGCGTGTAATATTAGGCAAGAGAACTCAAACCGAAGATCCTAGCGAAATGAAGTCAAAATTCATGTCGGCTAGGCAACTATTTAACGAACTTACGATTGTATACCCGAATTATAAAGGGATGCGCAGTTCTTATGATTACATTCTTAAAATATGTAATGCTGCAATTCATGGACAACAAATATCCAACGGGCATGGTCAGGAAGCACTAAATATGGGGCTTCAAATGTTAAAAGAGTTAGAACGTGTGCAAAAGTAGTTCTAACAACACGCCCTGAGGTGGACAGCAAGTGAATAGAACAGACACCCACTCTAAATTTTGCACTTTATGAAAAGAAGTACTAGGCTTTATTTAGTGTAAAAAACAAGCAGGCTGTCTTATGGCAATTGCAAGAAAACGACAAGTAAGTTTGGTTGATACAAAATACTACCACTGTATTTCACGCTGTGTTCGTCGTGCATTTTTATGTGGAGAAGACAGTTTTACTGGTCAATCTTACGAGCATCGACGAGGGTGGGTTGAAGATAAGCTGCTTGAATTAGCGAAGGTATTTTGTATTGATGTATGTGCTTACGCTGTTATGAGTAATCACACCCACTTAGTACTGTATGTTGATGATAAAAAAGCGAATCGATTAAACGATAAAGCGATTATCATTCGCTGGCATAAGCTCTGTAAAGGCACTGTACTTACGCAAAAATATGTACAAGGTGAAAAGCTAAGTAAAGCCGAACTTATCTTTTTCAATCAAACAGTAAACGACTACCGCGAGCGCCTATCAAGTATTAGCTGGTTTATGCGGTTGTTAAATGAAAACATTGCTCGCAGAGCAAATAAAGAAGATAACTGCACAGGTAGATTCTGGGAAGGCAGATTCACATCACAAGCATTATTAGATGAAGCAGCACTTGCCGCTTGTATGGCGTATGTCGATTTAAACCCAATTAGAGCTAAAATGGCTAAAACGCCTGAGGAATCAGACCACACCAGCGTTAAACAACGACTAACATACGCAAAAGAAGGCAAACAACCAAAACAACTACTGCGTTTTGCAGGAATACCACGTCAGATAATGCCAAAAGGACTCCCGTTTGAGCTTAAATCGTACCTTGAACTTGTTGAATTAACAGGACGTTGTATACGAGAAGACAAACGCGGTTATATTGAAAGTACACACTTGCCTTTACTAGAAAGAGTGAATATATCCCCCGAAAACTGGTTAAAACTCACCACACAATTTACGCGTGTATTTCATGGTGCAGTAGGCAGGCCAGCCTCACAAGAAAGTTATTGTGAAAACTTAAAGCGAAAGCGGCGAGCGAATATCAGTAACTGCGAAAAGCTACTTGCATAAAGCTTAAGCTACTCAGTAAAACTATTCAGTAATAAATCACAACTGCACCATGCAGCCATTTTTATGCGTGTGATTTAGGTTTAATAGAGTTAATGACTTATTTAATAGGTGAAATGAAAGTAATCCAGTAGGAAAGGTAAATTTTTAACCTAAAAGATAAATTTTATGACACAGTTTGGCTTGTATAATTAAAATGGCTGTCTAGTTTCACCGGCCGGTCTAGTTTCACCGGCCGAAGTTCAGCTTTGAGCGTAAAAGGTCATTTAGAGTAACGCGGTAAGTTGGGTTGTCTCTGGTGAATTCATCATTTTGTCGGATGGCGTGGCTTCGCCACTTATCCGACCTACTTCAAAAGGTAGGTTGGTTAAGCCGAAGGCGCCAGCTAACAGAGTTTCAGATGCACGCCTTGAATGTTTTTTGCCACTTTTACGACGTTCAGCTGCTAACAATGAGTAGACCGTGAAAACTTATGAAAGCTGGCGTCAATATTTGCTCTTGATGATTTTGCTGGCTAACACTTAGCCGATTAAAGTGAGGCAGTAAAGTCGGTTATAGCGCTTGTGAGCTCTTGCTCTTTTTCAACATTTAATTGTCCATCTACAAAGTAGTCGTAGAAACTACCTAAGCTAAATGAGCCTCTAATATCAGCTCCCCAAAATGGCATTATTTGACTTAATGTTTGTATATTGGTCGCGCCCCCTCGAGGACCTGGAGATGTACTTAATAAAAACACAGGCTTATTTGTTGCAAACATTGGGTTTTGTAAATCACCTAAACGAGATACCCAATCAAATAAGTTTTTAAACTCTGCAGGTATTGCACCGTTATGCTCCGGAGATGAAATAATAAAAGCATCGTGTTGTGCAAATAAAGTACGTATTTGCTTAGCGGCATCTGGATGACCTTCACTTTCTTCTCTGTCTAAACTAAAAAAAGGCATTGGGTAATCTCGAATATCTAGCGTGGTCACTTCATGACCTTCAATTTTGCTTGATGCCAACGCTAATAATGTTCTATTGATAGAGTTTTTACTATTACTTCCCGATACGGTTAGTATTTTTTTCATTATGTAAATTCCTATATATCAAGGTTGCTTACTTAATTTAAGGGCAACCTTGTTGGTATGCTAAGTTATTTTGAACGCTGCGCTAAATTAAACGTAGCTTCGGTTTTGTTTATTGCTATTAATATTAGTCGTGATAAAGCTTTCAGCTTGCTTTATTTAAGTAAATTAATGATAAATGAACCTCATCGCTAAGCGCTGTAAAATCTAATTTATCGTCACGAATTAAATCACCGTCTTTTACTTCAACACCATTTACAATAGCTTCACCACCGGTAACATAAGCAATAAATTCGCCTTCGTGAGTGATATTTTGGTTTTTACTGATTAGACCAATTTCGATTATAGTCTGACTATCTAGCGTGTCTTGTTGAGATTTGTTACCACCGTACACACGCACCATTTCGTCTCTTTTTAAGTCAAAAAAACTATAACTTGCAGGCTCACCTGATTTTTCAGGTAAAACCCATAATTGCAGCATTCTGTTTTCTACATCGTCTGGGTTAATCTCGTTATGAACAAAGCCTTCGCCGCCTGCTCGCTGTGCTTGCACTTGATTAGCATGCATCGATTTCCCATTTTCCATAGAGCCTTTATGTTCTATGCGTCCCTCAAGCATAACCGAAATAACATCTAATTCTTGATGAGGATGCATACCTGTTTCGCCTTTAGGTGAAAAGCGCGCATCAGCTAAATATATAAAGTTACCAAGTCCATTCCATGTATCATTTCGTCCGCCAATTTTATTATCAACGACAAGGCGTGTTTCTTTTAACCCTGCAAATCCGCCTCTATGTAATGAATCTTTGTGTAATACTTGCATTTTAAGCTCCTGATCTATTATTAATTGAAATAAAAGAATCGAAATGTTCTGAATTTTTAAACTATGAATCTATTATAGACAATATAATTTGTAGTTAAATTGAGTTACATTGATAAATAGGTTCGAATATACTGAACAATTAAATTAGATGGTGAGCTAATGAAATTATCCTTAGATGCGTGTGAAGTACTAGACGCAATAGATAGAAAAGGCAGCTTTGCAGCCGCTGCGGCTACTTTATATCGTGTGCCATCAACAATTACCTATACGGTGCAAAAATTAGAAGAAGATTTAGGTATTATTGTTTACCGACGCGAGGGAAGAAGAGCTATTTTAACGCCTGCGGGCAAGGTATTACTTGAGCAAGGTAGAGAGTTATTAAAAGCAGCTCAGAACATTGTTGAAGTAGCTAAGCAAGTAGACAGGGGCTGGGAGTCTCGCATTACCATTGCCATTGATACTATTTACGATATAAATGAACTATACGAAGTTGTTGCAGAGTTTTATAAACTTAACACAGATGTTGAAGTTAACATTATAGAAGAAGTGTTAGGTGGTAGCTGGGACGCGATTATTGAAAATAGAGCTGATTTGGTTATCGGTGCACCTTTTCCAGATGTGAATACTCAAGGGATTAAATTTGAAGAAATTAAGCGCGCAGACTGGCAGTTTGTAGTCGGTAAAAGTCACTCTTTGCTAAAATATAAGCTTCCTCTATCTGAGGAGGATATAAAACCATATCATTCAATTGTGATCAGAGACTCTTCAAAAAAGTTGCCTCCGATGACGCACAGGATATTCGAAAAACAAACAGTAATGCGTGTTGCCACATTAGAGCAAAAAATAACAGCGCAGGTAAAAGGTTTAGGCGTTGGTTTTTTACCAACACATCGAATTATAAATCAACTGGGGGTAGGAGATTTAATCCCTTTACCAATTAACAAAGATGCACCGGTAACACCTTTGTTTCTTGGTTGGCGGACAAACAATAAAGGGAAAGCTACAAGGTGGTTTATTAATAAACTGCGTAAGAGTCTGTAATTTAGGGACTGTTGTTCTTTTCGGATTAAAATTTGTTCAAACTAGGGGCTATTTAATCGCGGCGCGAGATTTGTAACCTAGTGGGCTAAGTAAAAACCGAGCAACAAAGAGTAAATAGCCCCTAGGAAGAACCCTTTGGGCAGCGCCTGTTTGGCATTA